>DASXAN010000941.1:0-5868 GCA_036406755.1 Gemmataceae bacterium | reverse complement strand
GACGGACGTGCTCAGCTTCGTGGCCAGCATCTTCGCCCGCGGCCACTCGAAGAAGTGACCGGCGGCGCCGGGCCGGATGAAGGACCATCCGCATGGCCGAATTCAAACTGTTGCTGCCCGACGGGCGCGGGATCGTCGGGTCGGTTGATGAGGACCGGGTTCTCGCCTTTGTCGTGTTGGCCGGTGAGGGGTGTCCGATCCGCGGCACGGAGATGTTCGACCTGATGATGCGTGCGGTCAGTAAGGAGATCCGGGCCATTGCGGGCGTTTGGAGGACAGGGTTCGGAGGAGAGCCGAGCACGAACCTCGACCGGGTGAACGAACTGACCGCGGCCGGTATGCCATTGGACGATGCAGTCCGCCAAACCTGGACGGCGACGCGGGCCGCTCGGTGGGGCTTTTCGCGAGTAACGGTGCTGGGTACGCCGGCAGGCGGCGTGGGCCGGTACACAAGGATTGACGTACTGATCGAAAAGGCGGCGGAATCATGAGGAACGGCCTCGAAAACGGCGAGCTGTCGGTCGCCTTGGTCGTAGAATTACGCGCCGCGGCCGAGCGAGGCGCGGACGTTCCCGAACTGGTCCGGTTGCTCTTAGACCGGCTCGGCTTGACTGATGACCGAGCACTATTCCCGACATTGATCTATTTCCAAGGGGCGTTTTGCCTGTCGCTCCGCGAGGCGCTGCCCCTCCGGGAATGGCTCGGCGGCCGGGACCGATCCGAGATCGATTCAATCCTGATTCCTGCGATGAGACGCGCCAAGGGCCGGTGGGCGTCGAGCCCCGTTACAGCGGGCGTGAAGTAGGGTCAGTCAACGACGAGGCAAGCCGTGGGCCAGAAGATCGAGCGGGACAGCCAGCGGTTCCACAAGCTCGTCCGCGGCAAGGTGAAGTCGAACCTGTCCAAGTACATCTCCCGCGGCGAGATGATCGGCAAGAAGGGCAAGGACCTCGTCTCCATCCCGCTGCCGTCGATCGAGATCCCCCAGTTCCGGTTCGGCAAGAAGGGGTCCGGCGGCGTCGCCTCCGGGGACGGGGACGTCGGCACCCCACTCGGCCCGCCCCAGGGCGACGCCGACGGCAACAAGGCCGGCGACCAGCCGGGCGGCCACATCCTCGAGGTCGAGCTGTCGATGGAGGAGATGGCCGCCATCCTCGGCGAGGAGCTGTCCCTGCCCCGGATCGAGCCGCGGGGCAAGAAGAACATCGTCACCCGGCGGGACAAGTACACGTCCATTCGCCAGGTCGGGCCGGAGTCGCTGCGGCACTTCAAGCGGACGTTCAAGCGGGCGCTGAAGCGGCAGATCTCCTCCGGCACCTACGTCCCGGAGGACCCGCTCGTCATCCCGGTCCGCCAGGACAAGCAGTACCGGTCGTGGAAGGAGGTCCCGCAGCCGCAGGCCGTGGCCGCCATCATCTACATGATGGACGTCTCAGGCTCGATGACCGACGAGCAGAAGGAGATCGTGCGGATCGAGGCGTTCTGGATCGACACCTGGATCAAGGCCCACTACCAGGGGGTGGAGACGGCGTACATCATCCACGACGCCGTCGCCCAGGAGGTGGACGAGCACACCTTCTACCACACCCGGGAGAGCGGCGGCACCAAGATCAGCTCCGCGTACGAGCTGTGCGACAAGGTCATCACCGCCCGCTACCCGCCGGACCAGTGGAACGTCTACGCCTTCCACTTCTCCGACGGGGACAACTGGGGGGACGACATCCCGAAGTGCATCGAGATCCTGACGGAGAAGGTGCTGCCGCGGGTGAACCTGTTCGGGTACGGTCAGGTGGAAAGCCCGTACGGGTCCGGGGAGTTCCACGACTACGTGCACGAGCTGTTGGGCGAACACGAGAACGTGGTCACCAGCCGCATCCCGGACCGGGACGCGATCCTCGGGTCGATCAAGGAGTTTTTGGGGACGGGGCGGTAGCCGCCCCCGCGGGTGAGAGCCGCCGAAGCCCACCCGGGGCCCCGGGTGGGCTTTTTTGAGGTAACGACGGATGCCATCCACCTTCTACAACACGAACCTGCCGCCGGACCTCCGCAAGCTCAAGGAGGAGATCGAGGCCCACGCCCGCTCGTACGGGCTGGACTTCTACGAGACGATCTTCGAGGTCGTGGACGCCGACGACCTCAACGAGATCGCCGCCTACGGCGGGTTCCCGACCCGGTACCCGCACTGGTCGTTCGGCATGCAGTACGAGGAGCTGAAGAAGGGGTACGACTACGGGCTGTCGAAGATCTACGAGATGGTGATCAACAACGACCCGTGCTACGCCTACCTGATGCGGTGTAACCACACGGTGGATCAGAAGCTGGTGATGGCCCACGTCTACGGACATTGTGACTTCTTCAAGAACAACGCCTACTTCGCCCACACCAGCCGCAAGATGATGGACGAGATGGCCAACCACGGGGCCCGCGTCCGGCGGTACTGCGAGCGGTTCGGCGAGGACGAGGTCGAGCAGTTCCTGGACCGGTGCATGTCGATCGACGACCTGATCGACGTCCACTCGACGGCCATCCGCCGGCGGGACCCGGTCAGCCGGTACGACTTCCACCCGGCCGGGCCGGACGACGACGCCGTCCGGCTGACCCGCTTCCGCAGCAAGGCGTACATGGACGACTACATCAACCCGCGGGAGGCGCTGAAGGCCGAGGAGGAAGAGCGGAAGAAGCGGCAGGAGGCGGCCACACGGGCGTTCCCGGAGCGGCCGGAGAAGGACGTGCTGTTGTTCCTGATCGAGCACGCCCCGCTGAAGCCCTGGCAGCGGGACGTGCTGGAGATCGTCCGGGACGAGGCGTACTACTTCGCCCCGCAGGCGCAGACGAAGATATTGAATGAAGGCTGGGCCAGCTTCTGGCACTCCACCATCATGACCGAGAAGGCCCTCCAGCCGTGGGAGTGCGTCGACTACGCCGACCACCATTCCGGCACGATGGCCATGTCGGGCGGCCGATTGAACCCGTACAAGATCGGCATCGAACTCCTCCGCGACATCGAACACCGCTGGAATACGGGGCAATTTGGCAAGGAGTGGGAGGACTGCGACGACCTGGACGTGAAGCGCAAGTGGAACAAGAATTTAGGGTTGGGCCGACAAAAAGTGTTTGAGGTCCGCCGCGTCCACAACGATATTACCTTTATCGACAACTTTCTCACTCCGGAGTTCTGCGTTCGGCATAAGCTTTTCACCTTCGCCTGGCAGGAGCAGGCCGGGCAGTACTACATCGAGTCCCGTGACTTCGAGGACATCAAGCAGCGGCTGCTTTTCAGCTTGACCAACCGCGGGAAACCGTGGATTTATGTGGTGGACGGCAATTTCCGCAACCGCGGCGAACTCCTCCTGCGGCACGAGCACGCGGGGGTCGATCTCAAGATTAAGGAAGCGCAGGACACGCTGAGCAACCTACAATTCATTTGGGGACGGCCGGTGCACCTACAGACCGTCGTGGACGACAAGCCGACCCTCTGGTCGTTCGACGGCAACGAACATACGAGCAAACCGTTGGGAGACGCGGATGACCCTCGACGACACGCTGCTAAATAACCTCACCGGGTGGCGGCCGGCCGGCGACGGGCCGCACTCGTTCGCCAGTTCCACGTCGTCCGGCTGGGGCGTGACCGCGACGGCCGAGGCGGCCGACACCGTCGGCTGCCGGCTGACGGAGCTGGGCGTCAGCCGCCCGGGCGACCCGCAAGCGGGTGCCCCGGCGCCGCCGGCCACGGCGGCCGACCTGACCCGGTGGGCCGTCCGCACGGCCGAGCGGGTGACCGGCCTGTTGGAGCCGCTGGCGGTGATCGAGGTGGACGCCACCCGGTCGGAGGCGGTGCTGCGGAGCGAGACGCCGGCCCGCCGGGGCGACGACGTGCAGTACTACGAGCTGCGGCTCCGCGGCCGGCACGCGGCCGCGCTGCACCGCTACCAGGCGCCGCGGACCGGCCCGGGCAAGCGGCGGGCGGTGCCGTTCGCCCTGACGCACGAGGCGATCGCCAAGGTGGTCGCGGACGTGACGGCGGAGGGGTGAACGACCGGAGGGCAGCCATGACCGACGGCGAGCGAGAAATCCTTGACCAGAAGGCACCGGTGACCGACCGCGTGCGGGACATACTCGAATCGCTCAACCAGGATGAGCGGCAGCAGTTGCTGCATGCGCTGCTGATCGAGCATTTCGCTGTCGGGGAGCGCGAGGTGGAAGTGCATGGCGACGACGAGGCGATCGTCGGGTATCTGATTTCGCCGGGCGTACGTCTCGCACACCTGCTCGGGATCGATCCCCGAGAAGCTCCGCCGCAATTTGCAGGACCTCACTACCCGGCCGGGCATGCAGTCCGCATGTTGGAACGGATGGCTGCCGAAGAAGAAGCTCGGACCGCGACCAATCGGTGAGGCCCGGGCGTGCCGTTCAAATTCGGTGAAACCACCACGGCCTTGGATAATTTGGCCGCCCTTTGGCTGCAGGCAGACGCGGCCGAACGCTTAGCCATCACCCAGGCGGCACATCGGATTGAACAAATCCTGAGGCGCTCGGCCGACACTGCCGGCGTTCCCTATCCGTTTGGGAATCTGCCGACGGCCCGCCGCATCGACGAGCCACCGATCTTCGCCGTCTTCGCATTTCTCCCGTCCGTCGGCCAAGTGTCGGTCATCGACTACTTTGCCCTGCCCCGCCCGTGACACGGTGCCGGGTTCGTACAATCCCCGCATGAGCACCTGGACCATCGCCGGCGTGCAGACCGACTGCCGCCTCGCCGACGTCGCCCACAACCTCGCCGCCGTCCGGGCCAAACTCCGCGACGCCGCCCACCACGGCGCCCAACTCGTCGTCTTCCCGGAGTGCGCCCTGTCCGGGTACTGCTTCGCGTCCAAGGACGAGGCGCGCCGCGCCGCCGAGCCGCTGCCCGGCCCGGCCACCGACGCCCTCGCCGCCGACTGCCGCGAGCTGAACGTCTGGGCCGTCGTCGGCCTGTTGGAGCGGGCCGGGGACCGGCTCTATAACGCCGCCGCCCTGGTCGGGCCGGGCGGGTTCGTCGCCGCCTACCGCAAGGCCCACCTGCCGTGCCTCGGCGTGGACCGGTTCACCGACCGCGGCGGCGAGCCGTTCGCCGTCCACGACCTGGGCGGCCTCCGCGTCGGCATGACCATCTGCTACGACAGCAGCTTTCCCGAGGCGAGCCGGGTGCTGGCCCTGGCCGGGGCCGACCTGATCGTGCTGCCGACCAACTGGCCGCCGCAGGCCGAGAAGACGGCCCGCGTCCTGGTCCCGGCCCGGGCCATGGAGAACCGCGTCTACTACGCCGCCGTCAACCGGGTCGGCGAGGAGCGGGGGTTCCGGTTCATCGGCCTGAGCCGGGTGGCGGATGTGACCGGCGACCTCTTGGCCGCCAGCGACGACGACGCCGAGACGATCCTGTACGCGCAAATCGACCCGGAGCGGGCCCGGCGGAAGCGGATCGTCAACATCCCCGGCGAGTACGAGGTGGACCGCGTTCGCGACCGCCGGCCGGAGCTGTACGGCCCGCTGACCGACCGCGTCCGGTAGTCCGAGCCAATCCATTCCCCGCCGACGTTCGTCGGATATGACGGACACCAACTCCGATTCTCCCCGCGCACCTGGACGGAGATTCATCCCATGACACGACGCACACTCTGGGCACTTGGCCTAGCCGCTCCGGCCGCCGTTGCTGCCGCTCTGGCGCTGCGGCCGACGCCGACCGACGCTCGCCCGGCGGCCGCCCCGGCCGCCGACTCGCCCCGGCTGCCGGTCAAGCGGGTGGTGCTGTTCTCCTCGGGCGTCGGCTACTTCCAGCGGGAGGGCGAGGTGGACGGCGACGCCCGGGTGGACCTGACGTTCCCGGCGTCC
>DASXAN010000940.1:0-2306 GCA_036406755.1 Gemmataceae bacterium | reverse complement strand
GGCGGGGTATCCGGCGAACCCGGATCGCCCGGCCGCCCAGGTGGGGATGCGGAGGAACAACGAGAACGTGGCCGGCCGGTCCACCGCGATTGTGAGCCGCACCCGGCCGTCCCACGGGTAGTCGGTCGCCTGGGTTAGCGTCAGGCGACCGCCGCCGGGCAGGTCGGTGGTCAGTTCGCTGGCCCCGTACAGGTGCACCCACACGCCGCGGTCGGACTTGCCGTAAGCGTACCCCGCCGACTCGGCGATCGTGCGGGCGAGGTTGGGCGGGCAGCAGAAGCTGCTCAGGAACGGCCGCCGCTCCCGCGGCCACCGCAGGTCGGCGGGCGGCGGGTCGGACAGGCGCAGCGGGTTGGTGTAGAAGAACCGGGTGCCGTCGAGACTGACGCCGGCGGGCGCCGCGTTGTACAGGACCCGCTCCAGCATGTCCGCGTGCTTCGCCCCGCCGGTCAGTTGCAGCATTCGCCAGCTCCAGAGAGCCAGGCCGACGGCCGCGCACGTCTCGTTGTGGGCGGTGGCGTTGGGGATCTGGTAGTCCCGGCCGTAGGCCTGGTGGACGCGGGCAATCGACTTCTGGTCCGCCGCCCCGTCCGGTGACGCGCCGTCGTACAGGGCGCCGCACCCGCCGGTGACCGAGAGCTTCGTGGCCACCACGTCGTCCCACACGGCCGTCAGCGGCGGCCGCAAGGTCGGGTCGCCAGTTTCCAGCACCAGGTCGGCGACACCGGCGTAGAGGTAGTTCGCCCGGACGGCGTGGCCGACCGCCTTCGTCTGCCGGCGGAGCGGGATGCGGTCCTGGTTGTCGTCCGTGCCGCCGTGCACCGTGTCCCGAAGGGCGACGAGTCGTTCGGCCAGTTTCAGGTAGCGCGGCTCGCGCGTCTCGCGGTACAACTCAACGAGCCCCATGTAATGCGACGGGCAGACGGCGCTACGGGCGAAATCGGGCGTGGCATTTTGGGAGAGGCGGTCGAGGTAGTCGGCGGCCTTGCGGGCGGCGTCGAGCAGGTCGGGCTTGCCGGTGGCGCGGTGGTGCACGCACGCCGCCGTCATCAGGTGGCCGAGGTTGTACGCCTCGAACTGGAGCGGGTCGCGGAACTCCTGAGCCTCGGGGTCGCCCTGCCGCTGGCGGGTCTGGATTTTGGTGTGCAGGTAGCCGTCGGGCCGCTGGGCCGCCCGGATGGCGGCAACCGCCTCGTCCAGCGGCGGCAGCAGGGCCGGGTCGCGGGTGGCGGCGTACACGGCCGAGGCGGCCTCGACCCATTTGTACAGCTCGCCGTCGTTGAACACCGCCCCGCGGTGGCGGCCCTCGGCCCGCCCGGCGGCGACGCGGAAGTTCTCCAGGAATTGGCTGTACTCGGTCCCACTCATCACCCGCCACAGGTGCGGCAGGGTCGCGGTCCGGCAGGCGTCGAATCGGTCCTTCCAGAACCCGCCGGTCCACCGCACCTCGCCGGCCGTGACCGGGCGGACGGCCGCATGCGGGCTGGCGGACGGCTCCGCCGCGGCGCCGCAGGCGGCGGCCGCCAGCAGCACCAGCGCGGCCCACACCGGACTCTTCGCCATGACGACCGCCCGTTCCGGCCTCACTGGGTAATGGTCCCGGCGGCCAGGTCGATTGTCAGGCGGACCGGCGCGCCCACCGCGGTGTCGATCACGACGGCTTCCTTGAACAGCTTCGGATTCACCTTCGCCTTGACGGAGGTGCTTTCGCCGTTGAGCCGGACCTTGTACTTGCCCGGCCGCAGCCCCGCCCCGGTGCCGTCGTTCATGTCGGCCACGAAGGTGCCGTCCTTCTTGGCGAACACGCCCAGAGCCAGGGGCGGGTACGCCTGGTCGGCGGTCGCGAAGTCGATCTGGACGCTCTCGCCCTGGTCCAGCTGCACGGGCACGCCGTTGGCGACCACCTGCCCGGTGACCCGTGCGAGGTTACTCCCCGCGCACCCGGCCGGCCCCAGGAGGGCGAGGGTGGCCAGCAGGGCGACCGGTTTGAGGCGGTCCGGGACGGGCACGGGGACCTCCGGGGCATGTCAGTTGTACGGCTGGGGGATGATGCCGTCGTTCGGCCGCCGCAGGCCGATGGCGTCGATGTTAATGCCGAACTTGACCATCTGGATGCTGCCGTCACACAGGCACATCGGACACGCCTCGAACGGGCTGCCCCAATTGCGGCTGGTGGTGTTGTTGACGTCATCTTTGAACACCGAGCTGCCGTTGCGGTTCGCCCCGCCATTGACGACGAACACGGACTCGTCGTACGCCCCGCCCGGCATGTCGTACTGGTTCGGGTTGAGCATCTTCTCCCCGAC
>DASXAN010000939.1:0-19347 GCA_036406755.1 Gemmataceae bacterium | reverse complement strand
CCCCCCCCACCCTACGGGGCCGGGTCTTCAGCCCGGAGGGCGCTGAGGTAAAGCCCCGGTCGAGTCTGCGAGGCCGGGGACCGTGACCGCCGCCCCTGTCCGCAACGCTCATGGACGCCCGCCCCGGCGGTGGGTACAGTTTCGGGACGGCCCGCGGAACGGGCCGCCGGTTCGGCAACCGCGAGGGCCGCGGGATGACCAACGCATACCACGTCGACACGTTCGCCGGCCGCAAGGTCGCCGACTACCACCCCGACGACGGCGGCATCAAGCCGGCCGTCGCCTACCGCCTCGGCCTCGAGTACGGCAGCGAGTTCACCTTCCCCGAGCTGCTCGACCGGTTCCTCGGCGAGGTCGGCTCGGCCGACGTCACCGCCCTGGTCGTCGGCCCCTGGGACTACGACACGATGGTCAGCGAGCCCAACCGCGAGGTGATCGAGGCGCTGGTCGCCGCCCGCGACCGGCTGCCGAAGCTGCGGTCCCTGTTCCTCGGCGACATCATCGGCGAGGAGTGCGAGATCTCCTGGATCAACCAGGGGGACGTGTCGCCGCTGCTGGCCGCGTACCCGGGCCTGGAGGAGTTCCGCGTCCGCGGGGCCGTCGGACTGACGTTCGGCCGGCTGCGGCACGCGAACCTGCGGTCGCTGGCCGTCGAGAGCGGCGGCCTGCCGGCGGAGGTGCTCGCCGAAATCTTCGCCGCCGACCTGCCGCGGCTGGAGCACCTGGAGCTGTTGCTGGGCACGGAGGACTACGGCGGCATCAACGACGTGGCCCCGCTGCAACCGCTGCTCGCCGGCACCCCCTTCCCGAAGCTCCGCTACCTCGGCCTGTGCAACAGCCGGATCGCCGACGAGGTCGCCAAGGCCGTCGCGGCGTCGCCACTGCTGAACCGGGTCCGGGTGCTGGACCTGTCGCTGGGCAACCTGTCCGACGACGGGGCGGCCGCCCTCCGCGACAGCCCGGCCGTCCGCCGGCTGGAGAAGCTCGACATCCACCACCACTTCGTCTCGCCGACACTCGTCGGCCAGTTGCAGGCGCTCGGCATCCCGGTGGACGCCAGCGACGTCCAGGAACCCTATGACTTCGAAGACGGCATCCCCCAGCGCTACAACGCCATGTCCGAGTGACCGCGGCCGATCGCGGCTGCCGGACCGCGTCGTGGTCGTCGGCCATCCCGGCGACCGGCGGGTGGCGTTCGTCCAGGCGGCGCTGGCCCGGCTCGGGCAGGCGCCGGCGGAGGTCATCGCCTACCGCGACCTGCTCGACGGCCGGGACTCGCTGACCGCGGCCCTGCGGCCGGGGTGCCTGGTGCGGCTGGAGTCGCCGGGGCGGGACTTCGAGGTCGAGAAGCGGCTGATCGCGCTCGGCGCGGCCGAGCCGGAGACGGAGGACACCGCCGCCGCGTTCATCGACGCCGCCGCGGCCCTGCGGTTGGAGGCGGACCGCGGCCGGCTGCGATACATCCGCCAGTGGTACCGCGGCTTCCGGGCGCTGCTCCGCCGGCTGCGGAACGAGGCGGCCGGCGTCCGCGGCGTGCGGTTCCTGAACCACCCGGACGACGTGGCGGCGATGTTCGACAAGCGACTGTGCCAGGCCCGGTTCGCCGCGGCGGGCGTGCCGGTGCCGGCACGGCTGGGGTCGGTGGGATCGTTCGACGGGTTGCTGGAGCGGATGCGGGCCGCCAACCGGCCGCGGGTGTTCGTCAAGCTGGCCCACGGGTCGGCCGCGGCCGGGGCGGTGGCGCTGGCCGTCGGCGGGCCGCGGCTGCGGGCGGTGACGACCGTCGAGATGGTGCGGACCAACAGCGAACTCGCGCTCTACACCACGCGGCGGTTGCGGGTGTACGAGTCGGCCGCCGAGGTCGCCCCGCTGATCGACGCGCTGTGCCGCGAGGGCGTGCAGGCCGAGGCGTGGGTGCCGAAGGCCGGCGTTGACGGCTACGGGTTCGACCTGCGGGTACTGGTCGTCGCCGGCCGGCCGCGGCACACCGTCGCCCGCCTGAGCCGCACGCCGATGACCAACTTGCACCTGCTCAACCCCCGCGGCGACCTCGACCGCGTCCGCGCCGCCGTCCCGCCGGACCGCTGGGCCGCGGCGATGGCCAGCGCCGTCCGGGCGGCGCGGCAGTTCCCGGCCAGCCACGCCGTCGGTGTCGACCTGCTCTTCGCCCCCGGCTGCCGCCGGCACTTCGTGCTGGAGGCGAACGCCTTCGGCGACCTGCTGCCCGGCGTGCTCTGCGACGGCCGGGACGCTTACGAGGACGAGCTGGCTCTTTTTCAGAGGTCAGAAGGCAGAGGTCAGAGGTCAGATCAGCCGTTTGCTGACCTCTGACCTCTGCCTTCTGACCTCTGATTGACCGGGGGCGGGCCATGATCGACGCGGCCGGGTGCGTCGGCACCCACGACGTGTTGCTACTGACGCTCGACACGCTCCGCTTCGACGTGGCGATGGACTGCCTGTGCCGCGGCCGGACGCCCACCCTCGCCGGCGTGCTGCCGCCGGGCGGGTGGGAGGAGCGGCACTCGCCGGGCAGCTTCACGTTCGCCGCCCACGCGGCGTTCTTCGCCGGCTTCCTGCCGACGCCGGCCCGGCCGGGCAAGCACCCGCGGCCGTTCGCCGCCCGCTTCCCCGGCAGCGAGACGACGGCCGCGGGGACGTGCGTGTTCGACGCCCCCGACGTGGTCACCGGCCTGGCCGGCCGCGGCTATCACACTCTGTGCGTCGGCGGCGTCGGGTTCTTCAACAAGCTGACGCCGCTCGGCCGGGCGCTGCCGGGGCTGTTCGCCGAGAGCGTCTGGCGGCCGCAGTTCGGCGTCACCGACCCGGACTCGACCCGGCACCAGGTGACGTGGGTCTGTCGGCGGCTGCGGGAGCTGCCGGCGGACCGCCGGCTGTTCCTGTTCCTGAACGTGTCGGCGATCCACCAGCCGAACCGTTGTTACCTGCCGGGGGCGGAGGAGGACTGCCCGGAGTCGCAGGCCGCGGCGCTCCAGTACGTGGACGGCGAGCTGCCGCCGCTGTTCGCGGCGCTGCGGGCGCGGGGGCCAGTGCTATGCGTGATCTGCTCGGACCACGGCACCGCCTACGGCGAGGCCGGGTACGCCGGCCACCGGCTGGCGCACCCGGTCGTGTGGACGGTGCCGTACGCGGAGTTCGTCCTGCCGGCCGGTCAGCGGTAGCCGCCGGCGATGGTCAGCGTCTCGCCGGTGATCCAGCCGGCGTCGTCGGACGCGAGGAACACGACCGCCGGGGCGATGTCCCGGGGCTGGCCGATCCGGCCGAGCGGGGTCTTCGCCTCCACCTGCCGGCGGAAGTCGCTGCCCTCCTGGGCCGTGTAGTTGCCCTCGGTCTGGACCATGCCCGGGTTGACCGCGTTGACCCGAACCTTCTTCGGCCCCAGCTCGACGCTGAGCGTCCGCGTGACCGCGTCCACCGCCGCCTTCGTCGCGCTGTACACCGTCGCCCCCGGGAGGCCGAGATGGCCCACGACCGAGCCGATGTTGACGACGCTGCCGCCGGCCGGGCCGAAGTGCTTCACGGCCTCCCGGGTCGCCAGGATCAGGCCGAGGACGTTCAGGTCGAACTGCTTGTGGAAGTTCTCGGCCGTCACTTCCTCCAGCGGGGCGAAGTCGTAGACGCCGGCGTTGTTGACGAGGACGTCGAGTCGGCCGAACGCCTTGACCGCCTCGCCGATCAGGCGGCGGACGTCCGCCTCCTGGGCGACGTTGGCCTGCACGGCGACCGCCCGGCCGCCGCTGCCGGTGATCTCGCCGACGATGCGGTCCGCCCCGGCCTTGTCGGAAGCGTAGTTGACGACGACGGCCGCCCCCTCGGCGGCCAGGTGGAGTGCGATGGAAGCGCCGATGCCCTTGGACGCGCCGGTGACGACCGCGACCTTGCCGCCCAGTTTCTTCGCCATGACCGTCTCCTTCGGGCGAGTTGTGTACCGGAAGGTACGGCCGAGCCCGGCGGGTCTTTCACGGCCGCCGCGCTACGCCGGCACGAGCTGCCGCACCCGGGCCGGCTCCTCGCCGAGCCAGTCCGGGTGGCTGGCGGTGGCGTCGAAGACCGACGTCGTCTTGAACGGCTCGAACTCGCCCCGGGCCGCGGCCTTGGCCGTCTTGGCGAGGATGGCCCCGACTTCGGCCTCGGTCATCGGCCGGAACGTGCGGGCCGCCTCGAACGCCTGGTCGAGGATTTCCAGGCTGTCGATGCCGGTGATGACCACGGAGGTCGGCAGGTTCAGGGCGTAGTGCAGGCACTCGATCGGCGTGACCGTCTTCGTCTTCAGGATGATGCCGTTGGCCAGGCTCTTCATGCCGAGCACGCCGACCTTCCGCTTGACCAGCTCCGGCACGACCAGCCTGGCGAAGCTGCGGTAGTGGGCGTCCATGACGTTGAGCGGCATCTGGGCGGCGTCGAAGTGGAACCCGTGCTCGTCGGCCACCTCGAGGGTGTGCAGATGGACGTGCGGGTCCTTGTGGCCGGTGAAGCCGATGTACCGCACCTTGCCGGCTTTCTTCGCTTCGAGGAGGGCCGCGTTGGCCCCCTCCGGGTCGAAGATGCGGTGCGGGTCCTCGTAGCGGATGACCTCGTGGTGCTGGACCAGGTCGATGCGGTCGGTCTGGAGGCGGCGGAGCGACTCGTCGAGCTGCTTGGCGGCCTCCGCCTTCGACCGGCCGTCGATCTTGGTCATCAGGAACGCCTTGTCCCGGTAGCCGTCCTTGAGCGCCTTGCCCATGCGGACTTCGCTAGCGCCGTCGTTGTAATCCCAGGAGTTGTCCAGGAAGTTGATGCCGCGGTCGATCGCCGTGCGGACGAGGCGGAGGCTGAGCGGCTCGTCCACGTGCTTCAGCCCGAGGTGCCAGCCGCCCAGGCCGATGGCCGACACCCGTTCGCCCGTGCCGCCGAGAACGCGGTAGGGCATGTCCGACTGTGCCATGTGTCTCCCTCCCCTCAGAGGTCAGAGGTCAGAAGTCAGGGGTCAGAATACGGTGTACCCTGACCTCTGACCTCTGACCTCTGACCTCTGACCTCTGACCTCTGACCCCTGACCTCTGACCCCTGACCTCTGCCATGACCGCCACCGCCACGCACCCGCTGCTCGCCGGCTCGCCGTACCGCGGCTACCCCTACGCCTACCCGCACAAGACGGCGTACCGGCCGTTCGACCCGCCGCTGCCGCTCCGCGACGTGTGGGCCGACGAACGGCGGGACGCGCTCTTCCTCTACATCCACATCCCATTCTGCGAGATGCGATGCGGGTTCTGCAACCTGTTCACGCAGGCTCGCCCGGCCGGCGGCGTCGCCGACGACTACCTCGATGCCCTCGCCCGGCAGGCCGATCAGGTGAGAGATGCCCTCAGCGACGTGCGGTTCGCCCGGTTCGCCGTCGGCGGCGGCACGCCGACGTTCCTCGACGTGCCGCAGCTCGGCCGGCTGTTCGACGTCGCCGAACGGCTGCTCGGTGGCCCGCTGGCCGTGCCCGCGTCGGTCGAGACGTCGCCGGCGACGGCCGAGTGGGAGCGGCTGCAGCTGCTGCGGGATCGTGGCGTGACTCGCATTAGCATCGGCGTGCAGAGCTTTGCGGCCGACGAGACGGCGGCGGTCGCCCGGCCGCAGCAGCCGGCCGCCGTCCACGCCGCCCTGGAGCGCATCCGCTCCGTCGGCTTTCCCGTCCTCAACATCGACCTGATCTACGGCCTGCCGGGGCAGACGGTGGCAAGCTGGTTGGCGTCGGTGCGGTCGGCCGTGCGGTACGCCCCGGAGGAGCTATACCTGTACCCGCTCTACGTCCGCCCGCTCACCGGCCTGGGCCGGTCCCGGCGGGCGTGGGACGACCTGCGGCTGGCCTGCTACCGCGAGGCCGTCGCCCTGTTGGCGGACGCCGGGTACGAGCAGGTGTCGATGCGGATGTTCCGGGCGGCGCACGCCCCGGCCGACGGCGGGCCGGTCTACTGCGTGCAGGACGACGGCATGGTCGGCCTCGGCTGCGGGGCGCGGTCGTACACCCGCCGCGTCCACTACGGCGACGAGTACGCCGTGCGGCCGGCCGGGGTGCGAGACATCATCGCCGCCTACATCGACCGGCCGGCGGGACGGTTCGCACTTGCGGCCCACGGCTTCCACCTGGACGGCGACGAGCAACGCCGCCGCTACGTCCTGCTGACACTACTCCAGGCCGACGGGCTACCGCTCGATCGGTATGAAAGTCGCTTCGGCACCGACGCGCTGGCCGATCTGCCGGAGCTGGCCGAGCTGGAACCGCTGGGGTTAGCCCGTCACGACGGCGACCGGCTGGTGCTGACGGCCGCCGGGCTGGAGCGGTCCGACGCGATCGGGCCGTGGCTGCACTCGCCGGCCGTCCGCGCTCGCATGGAGGGGTATTCGTGGCGCTAGACCTGGCCATCCTGTACCGCGGGCCGCTGTCGAGCTGCAACTACGACTGCGCGTACTGCCCGTTCGCCAAGCGGCGGGAGAGTGCCGCGGAGCTGGCGGCCGGCCGGCGGGCGCTGGAGCGGTTCGTGGACTGGGTGGCGGCGCGGCCGGCCGGCGACCGGCTCGCGGTGTTCTTCACGCCCTGGGGCGAGGCGCTCGTCCGCCGCTGGTACCGGGACGCGCTCGTGCGACTGACGGCGCTGCCGCAGGTGTGGCGGGCGGCCGCCCAGACGAACCTGGCGTGCGGCCTGGAGTGGGTCGAGCGGTGCGACAAGGCCAAGCTGGCCCTGTGGGCGACGTACCACCCGACCCAGGTGGGCCGGACCGCGTTCGTGGCCAAGTGCCGCGACCTGGACCGCGGCGGGGTGCGGTTCAGCGTCGGCGTCGTCGGGCTCCGGGAACACTTCGCGGAAATCGCGGCCCTGAGGCGGGAGCTACCCCCTTATGTCTATGTGTGGGTCAACGCCTATAAGGACCGGGCCGACTATTATGGTCCCGCCGAAACGGACTGGCTCACCGACATCGACTCGTTCTTTCCGTTCAACAACCGACGGCACCCGAGCCGCGGCCGGGCTTGCCGGACCGGGCACACGGTCGTGTCCGTGGACGGCGACGGTACGGTCCGGCGGTGCCATTTCGTGCGGGAGCCGCTCGGCAACCTGTACGAGCCGGAGTGGGAGCGGGTGCTGGCGCCGCGGCCGTGCCCGAACGCGACGTGCGGGTGTCACATCGGCTACGTCCACATGCCGGAGCTGGGGCTGTATGAACGGTTCGGGGACGGAGTGTTGGAACGAGTGCCACTGCCCGTGGTGGGCAATGAGCAAGCAAGCCCACCCGTGGCAGCGGGTGGGTCATGAAAGTGTCAGGTCTCAACGACCGGTTGGTACTCGTCCGGGTCGTCGAACCCGGCCAGCCACGCCGCCGCTTGGCGGCACGTCCGCGTCGCCGGCGGCACCCGCAGCACGTACTGCCGGCCGGTCGAGGGACAGACCACCGCCACGCACACCAGGTCCTCGTCGCCGGGCAGCGGCACCCGCAGCAGCCGCCGCTCGCCACCCGGGTCGCGGTCGGCGTCGAGCACGGCGGCCCCGGCCTCGGCCGTGAACCGCTCGAACCCGACCCGCTCCAGCATGACCCGCCGCCGCTCGGCGTTGCCCTCGGCCAGCACCTCGCCGGCCGCGACCGTCTCCGGCCGGAACGCGACCCGCTCCGACACCGGCACGCCCCGCCACCACAGCGGCACGCCCCGCAGTGCCGGCGGCAGCGGGGTACCCGCGAAACGGGTCGCCAGCCCCGACCCGGCCACGTCGATGCCGGTCGTCACCCGCAGGTCCGGCGGCAGATCGCGGACGTTGGCGCAGTCGCGGAGGTCCAGCCGGGCGACTTCCAGGCCGGCCGGCAACCGCGTCAGGCCGGTGCAGCCGGTGAGGACGAGGTCGCCGCAGCGGACCGAGACGCGGCGCGGCCAGTCGGTCAGGCGGGCGCAGCCGGTCAGGTCCAGGAACGACACGGTCAGCCCCTCGGGCAACCGCTCCAGGGCGTCGCAGCCGCGGAGGTTCAGCGACCCGACCGTCAGCCCGGCCGGCAGGTGTGTCAGGCGTTTGGAGTCTTGCAGGTCCAGGCGGAAGTCGACGCGGAGGTCCGGCGGCAGTTCGGTCAGGTTCGACCCGCGGGCCTGGACCTCGTAGCACCGCAGCCCCCGCGGCAGGCGGGTCAGGCGAGGGCAGTTGGCAATCTCGAGGTGGCGGACGGCCAACCCGTCGGGCAACTCTTCCAGGGCCGGGCAGTCGCGGAGGCGGAGCCGGCGGGCGGTCACGTCCGGCGGCAGCCGCCGCACTTGCGGGCCGGTGAGCGTCAGCGCGGCGGGCATGGCGGCCTCCGTCAGTCGCGGACGACCCTGATCGCTTCGGGGCTGTACTCCCGTTGCCGCCACACCCGATAGACGCCGCGGGGCAGCGTCACCGGGCTATGCTCCTGGTGGACGATGGTCGCCGCCGCCGCCGTCACCTCCAGGTACATCGCCGTCGGGTGGGCGAACAGCCGGGCGGCGCCGGGCTGATCGACGCGGTGGCTGTGGCCGGTGACTTCGCCCTCGGCCAACACGCAATGCGGCCGGGGGATGGCGTCCGCCGGGACGGCCGGCACGGTTGCGATGAAGACGTCGCCTTGCCGCCACAACATGGGTCGTCCTCCGGGTTGGGAGGGGGCCGAATCGCGGGACGGCTGAAGTATACCACCCGGCCCGGCCCGGCCGCAGGTCGGTAGGCGGGTGGGCGCTTGACCGGCCGGCCCGGCCCGGGCATCATGGCGGACGCCGCCGGCCGTTTCCACTGCCCCGGACGGGGCCGGCGGTTCCGCCCGGGGGGATCATGTTCGACCACGCCCGATCCTGGTGGCAGCGGCTGGCCGGCCGCGGCCGTGGGGCACCCACGGAGCGGGTCGGCGACGCCGTCGGCGGGGCCGAGCGGCGGGTGTCGGTCCGGTTCCCGGCCGACGGCCCCGCCGCGGTGCGGTCGGCGGCCGGCCCGGTCGCGGCCCGCGTCCGGGACGTGTCCCGCGGCGGCATCAGCCTGGCCGTCGAGCACGGGTTCGCCGGCGGCACGCTGCTGACGGTCGAGCTGCCCGGGGCCGTCGGCGGGGCAGTGCTGGCCTACGTCCTGCGGGCCGACCCGCTGCCCGAGGGCGGGTGGGCGCTCGGGTGTGCGTTCGCGGCCGAGCTGGGCGGCGACGCCCTGACCGCCCTGGGCGGGCGGCGGGAGCGGCCGGCCGGCCCGGACCGGCGGGCGTGGGCCCGGTCCCCGGCCGTCGGCGCGGCCCGGTACTTTCCGCTCGGCGAGTACGAACTGACGCGCTGGGCCGACGTCCTCGACGTGTCCCCGGCCGGGGTCGGGTTGGCGGTCGGCGAGCGGGTCGAGCCGGGGGCCGTCCTGAGCCTCGAACTGGCCTGCGGCGACGGGCCCGCCGCCCACCCCGGCCCGGCCGCCGTCTCCCTGCTCGCCGGCGTCCTCGCCACCAGCCCGCTGGAGGACGGCCGGTGGCTGCTCGGTTGCTCGTTCATCCGCGAACTGGACGAGGACGAGTTCCGCGCGCTCCGCGGGGGGGACGGGGCGGAGTAGCCGGCCGCCGCGGGAAAAAATCTTCGCGGCCGGTCTGGCCGCCCGCGTCCCATCGAAATACGTTGGCCGGTCCGGCTGTCGCCGGCCCCGGGGCCCGGGGCGGGAAAAAAAACTTGGAAAAAAATTTTCGGCCCGGGCACGATTCGCTTGACCTCCACCAGCTGCGGGTTTAGTTTAGGGGCGCTTTCCCGGCATCTTCTCCCCGCCGTCGATCGGCCGCGCCCGGGTCGGCGTCACGCAGCGGGGCAACAGTCCGGCGGACTCGTGTCTCCCCCGGTGCGAACCGACGACCCGTCCGGGCGTGAGCGTCTCAGGATCGATAGGAGTCATCAACCATCATGAGCGCGAGCTCCTTCGGCAGGCGGCCTTCGTCCCGGGCGGGTGGCGGCAAGCGGCGGCTGGTTGCGGCCGCCCTGGTCGCGGCCGGCCTCCTCCCCGCCGTCGCGGCCGCCGCGGACGGCAGTTGGAACAACGTCAACGGCGGCAACTGGAGCGACACCGCCAGCTGGACCGGCGGCGTCGTGGCCGACGGCATCGGCAGCACGGCCACGTTCGCCACCCCCAACCTGACCCAGCTGACCATCGTCACCCTCGACACCAACCGGACCATCGGCAACGTGACGTTCGGGAACCCGACGAACACGTTCGGGTGGCTGCTCGACGGGTTCAGCACCCTCACCATGCAGGTGTCGTCCGGCACCCCGACGATCAGCGTCACCAACCCGTTCGTCACCGCCCAGGTCAACCCGGTGCTCGGCGGCACCCAGGGGCTGGCCGTGACCGGCCCGGGCACCCTGACCTTCGCCAACGCCAGCACTTACACCGGCGCGACCACGGTCACCCGCGGCACCCTGAACCTGGACTCGTCCATCCAGAGCCAGGCGACCATCCTCCCGTTTAACACGGACCTGATCCTCGCCGGCGGCACGGTCAACGTCATCGGCGCGCCGTCCGTGCCGGTCAACGCGGCGTTCAACAGCCTGACCGTCAACCCCGGGACGGGGATCATCACGGCGACCGCCGGCAACGGCGGCACGACCGCCGTCGGCGTCGGCGGGATCACCCGCAACGTCGGCGGCATCCTCCAGTTCGGCGCCGGCCAGTCCGGGGTGACCGGGACGTCGTCGTCGACGAACACGGCCGGCGACATCCTCGGCGGGTGGGCGACCTTGTTCCTCCTGCCGGTCAACAACGGCCAGACGCAGACCGGCTCCTCGACGACCTGGGCCACCGTCGTCGGCGGGCAGATCGCCCCCTACCCGGTGGCCGCCGCCGGCCAGACGGGCTACCTCACCGCCGGCGCCTGGACGGCCGGCCGGAACACGGACGAAACCACCAACGGGACCGTCAGCATCGCCGCCAACGCCACCACCAACAGCATCCGGTTCAACAACAGCAGCGCGGCCGGCTACACCACCAACCTGGCCGGCGGGACGAACACCATCACCAGCGGCGGCATCCTGGTCACGCAGGGCGTCAACGGCGTCACCGCGACCGCCATCGGCGGGGCCGGGCTGCTGACCAGCGGCCCCGGGGTCCCGGACCTGATCGTCCAGCAGTACAACCGGTTCAACACCTTCACCATCGCCGCCGGCATCACCGGCTCGATCGGGCTGACCACCGGCGGCACCGGCACGACGAACATCAGCGGGCCGAACAACTACACCGGCCCGACCACCGTCGCCGGCGGCACCCTGCTGGTCCAGTCGCCGGCCGCCCTGCCCACCCTGGGCACGGCCGGCCAGACGGTCGTCACCGGCAACGGCACGCTGGCCGTCAACACCGGCGGGTGGACCGCCGCCAACGTGGACACCCTGGCGGCCAACGGCACCTTCCAGCCCGGCGCCGCCCTCGGGTTCGACGTCCCGGCCGCGGCCAACTTCCCCTACGCCACCGCCATCGGCGGCGGCCTCGGCGTGACCAAGTCCAACGCCGGCACCCTGACCCTGACCGGGACCAGCTCCTACACCGGGGCGACCACGGTCAAGGGCGGCACCCTGTCGGTCGGCACGGTCGCCGCCAACGGCACGAACAGCCCGCTCGGGGCCGGGAACACCCTCGTCCTGACGACCGGCGGCACCCTGCAGTACACCGGCGGGACCGCCACCCTGAACCGGTCCGTCCAGCTGCCCCTGGACGGCGGCGGGGTCGCCGTCAGCACCGCCGCGTCCAACCTCACCCTGTCGGGGGCTGTGTTCGGGCCGGGCGGGCTGACCGTGACCGGACCCGGCACCGTCACCCTGTCCGGGACCAACTCCTACCTCGGGCCGACCGTCGTCAACTCCGGGACGGTCGTGTTCTCCACCGCCGGCTCCCTGCCGGCGGGGGCCGAGCTGACCATCGCCTCCGGCGCGACCGCCCAGCTCCCGGCCGGGGCCACCCAGACGCTGGCGGCCGTCAACGGCGCCGGCACCCTCGCCCTGCCCGCCGCCGCCACCACCCTGAACCTGGGCAGCGACACCGCGTCCGGCGTGTTCCAGGGGACGATCGCCAACGGCTCCGCCGCCCGGGCGCTGGTCAAGAACGGGGCCGGCATCCAGGTCCTGGCCGGGGCCAACACCTTCACCGGCGGGACGACGATCAACGCCGGCACGGTGCAGCTGTCCCCGCAGTCGGCCGCGGCCAACCCGCTCGGCACCGGGGCCGTCACCCTGGCGACGCCCGGGGTCACGCTCGCCTACCGCCAGACCCTGCCGATCGCCGCTTCCGGGTACAACCAGGACGTGGTGTGGGACATCCGCGAGGGGACCAACGTCGCCCAGGGCGTCACGTTCCCGTTCGACGGCGGCCAGACGTTCTACGGGCCGAACATGCCCGGGGCGCCGGCCATCGCCGGCGGGATGCCGGCCGGTCGCGGGACCAACGCGGTCGGGGCCGGCCTGAACGGCGTCGCCGGCACCAACGCCCCCATCTTCGGCGGCGGCTCGCCCAACGGCAGCACGTTCGTCCTGCAGCCGTACACCGCGGCCAACTCCCTGAACCTGCGGGGCCAGCAGTCCGGCACCCTGACGCTGGGCAGCCCGGCGGCGTTCAAGACCGTCAGCGTGCTGGCGGCCGCGGGCAACGGCAACACCACCTTCAACGCCACCTTCAACTACGCCGACGGCACGTCCACCCTCCTGACGGCCGTCGACCCGGACTGGTTCACCGGCATCCCCTACGTGATCGGCGGGGTGGGTCGGTACAACACGTCCAACAACGTCTTCGACACCGGCGCCCCCGGCGCCGCCAACCCGCGGCTGTTCCAGATCAACTTCAGCCTCCCGGCCGCGGACCAGGGCAAGACGCTCAACTCGATCACGTTCCAGAACGCGGCCGCGGCGACCGCCGGGAACATCGTCAACATCTTCGCCCTGAACGGGACGGCGACGGCGGCCCCGTCCGTCCTGACCCCGGGGAACAACGTCACCGTCAACGGCGACGCCAACCTGGAGGTGTCCGGGTACACGTCCGTGGCGATGGGCGCCCTGTCCCTGGCCGGGGGCTCGCTCACGGTCCCCGGCACCGCCGGCAGCACGATGACCTTCACCGGCACCACCCTGCAGAGCGCCCAGACGGTCACCGTCCCCACCGCGGGCGTCACCCTCGGGCTGGGGAACGTGACCGACAACAACGGCTCGTTCGGCCTGACCAAGGCCGGCGCCGGCACCCTGACCATCACCAACGGCACCGCCTACGCCGGCGGGACGGTCACGGTCAGCGGCGGCACGCTGCTGGTCAACCAGCCGTCCGGGCTGCCCGGCCGCACCACCCCCGGCGCCGTGGTCGTCGCCAGCGGCGCCACCGTCGCCGTCAGCTACGGCACCGCCGGCCCGCAGTGGACCGAGGCCGACGTGAACACCCTGCTGACCAACGCCTCCGGGTTCGCCGCCGGGTCGTTCCTCGGGTTCGACGTGGCCTCCGGGTCGCCCACCTTCGGGGGGACGATCGCCGGCGTCCTGGGCGTCGCCAAGAGCAACGCCGGCACCCTGACCCTGACCGGGGCCAACACGTACACCGGCCCGACGGCCGTCAACGGCGGCATCCTGTCGGTCAGCTCGCTGGCCAACGGCCTGTCGGCCAGTAACATCGGCCAGTCGAGCAACGCGGCCGCCAACCTGACCTTCTCCAACGGCGGCATCCTCCAGTACACCGGCCCGACCGCCTCCACGGACCGGGCCTTCACCGTGACCATCGGCACCGGCGGCAGCGGCGGCGGGTTCGACGTCACCCAGGCCGGGACGGCCCTGACCGTCTCCGGGGCCGGGACGGGGAACGGCCAGCTCCTCAAGAACGGGCCCGGCACGCTGATCCTGACCGGGGCGAACACCTACGCCGGCGGGACCACCATCAACGCCGGCACCCTCCAGGTCGGGGCCGCCGGCACGACCGGGGCGCTCGGGCCGGGGGCGGTGAGCATCCTCGGCACCGGCACGTTGGCGTACAACCTGACCAACGCGGCGACCGTGCCCTCGGCCATCACCGGGGCCGGCAGCGGCGGGGTGGTTCAGCTCGGGACCGGAACCCTGACGCTCAGCGGCGGCAACACCTACACCGGCCCGACGACCGTCAGCGCCGGCACCCTGGCGGCCGGCAGCCCGTCGGCGTTCGGGGTTAACTCGGCGGTGACGACGGCCACCGGGGGCACCCTGTCGGTGAACGGTCGGAACGTCGCCGTCGGCTCCCTGGCCGGGACCGGCGGGACCGTCAACAATAACACGGCCACCCCGGCGACGCTGACGGTCGGCGGGAACAACGCCTCCACGACCTACGGCGGGACGATCGTGGACGGGTCGACGGGCGCCCTGGCCCTGA
This sequence comes from Gemmataceae bacterium, assembly GCA_036406755.1. Taxonomy (GTDB): domain Bacteria; phylum Planctomycetota; class Planctomycetia; order Gemmatales; family Gemmataceae; genus DASXAN01. The sequence continues at coordinate 4,999 of DASXAN010000939.1, read as the reverse complement.
CCAAGGTGGGGACGGGGACGCTCACCCTGACCGGCACGAACACCTACTCCGGCGGGACGACCATCAACGCCGGGGCGGTGTCCGTGCCCACCGACGCCGCCCTGGGGACCGGGCCGGTGACCATCGGCAGCGCGTTCGCCACCCTCAACTACACGGGCACGACGGCGACGGCGCGGGCGTTCGCCCTGGGCGGGAGCACGCTGGCCGTGGCGGCCGGGCAGACGGTGACCCTGAACGGCAGCGTCGTGTCCAACGGCTACCTGGGCGGGGCCGGCACGTTCGCCACCGGCACCGCGGGCGGGACCCAGTTCGGTAGCGTCACCACCCTGCCGTCGGTCACCGTCACCTCCAACGGCCCGGCCGACCAGTTCGTCAACTTCACCAACGGCGGGGCCCTCACCGTCGCCCCGGGGCTGTCGGCCCCGGTCGCCTTCAACGGGTTCACCAACCAGCCCAGCGGGCGGGTGACGGTCGGGGCGGCGTCCGGGACGGGCACCACCGTCAACGCGGCCAACTTCCAGTCGTCCGGCACCCTGACGATTCCGAACGCCCCCGGCGGGTTCGCCGCCGCCAACAAGCTGGTCAACACCGGCGCCGCCCCGCTGTCGTTCAACGGCGGCAGCCGGACGTTCCTGGGCACGCCGGCCACGGCCGGCCAGCTCGGGGCGATCATCGACCTGAACGGCAAGTCCGCCACCGTGGCCGGCGGCCTGCTGGTCAACAACGGCCTGGTGTACGACTCCACCAACGGCGGGTCGGCGACGCTCATCGCCGACTTCGGGGCGCTGGTCAAGGGGGCCGGCACGTACGGCGTGCCGGTCGTCACGGTCAACGGCGGCCGGTTCCAGGCCGGCAACTCCCCCGGCAAGGCCGAGTTCGGTGCCTTCGCATTCGGCCCCGGCGGGGTGGACAACTACGTCCTGGCGATGAACGACGCCGACGGCACCGCCGGCCCGACGCCGGACGCCGACGGCCACGTCAGCGGCTGGGGCCTGGTTAAGGCGGTCCGGCAGGTCGGCGGCCTGGCCACCTCCGGCGACTTCGCCTGGGCGGCCGACCCGGCCCACAAGCTCGTCGTCGCCCTGCAGACGCTGGTCAACCCGACCACCGCCGGGGCCGACGCCCCCGGGCCGATGGCCGACTTCGACCCGATGAAGTCGTACTCGTGGCCGGCGGTCACCTGGACCGGCACGTACACCGGTCCGACCGACGTGGCGGCCCTGGACGCGGCGACGACGTTCGACGCCACCGGGTTCGCCAACGCCACCAACGGCGGGTCGTTCGGGTGGGCGCTGGACGCCGGCGGCCACACGCTGAGCCTGACCTTCACCCCGGTGCCGGAGCCCGGCACCCTGGCCCTGCTCGGGGCCGCCGCCGGCGGCCTCGGCTGGGCCATCCGCCGCCGGCGGCGGGACGCGAAGTGAATAACCCCCCGGCCCGGGCGGCCGGCCGATTTATCATCGTACTTCCCGAGTAGGAGTCGAGCTCCCATGAAATCATCCGGCACTGCCAGCCCAGCTACCGCGGCCCGCCGGGGCGGCGCCTCCCGACTGCGGATCCTCCTGGCCGCCCTGGCCGCCGGTGCCCTGCCCGGGGTCGCGGCCGCCCAGAGCGGGACCTGGACCCAGTCCGTCGCCGGGTCATACAACTGGGGCGACCCGGCCAACTGGTCGGGCGGGACCGTGGCCAGCGGCGCCAACAACACCGCCAACTTCACCGCCGGCCTGGGCGGCGCCGTTGGCGTCAACCTGGACACGGCCCGCACCATCGGGGCGCTGGTCTTCGACAACCAGGGGACCGGGTTTAGCTACACGATCGGCGGCACCAACGCCCTGACGCTGAGCAACACGACCGCGCCGACGATCACCGTCAACACCGGTACCACGGCCGTCATGGCTGCGCCGCTGGCCGGCACCCAGGGGTTCACCCTGAGCGGCCCCGGCACCCTGGCCCTGACCAACCCGGCCAACACCCTCACCGGTGCCATCACCCTCGCCGGCGCCAAGCTGCAACTCGGGGCCGGGGTCGGGTACAACCAGAAGGTGGTCGTCGGGGCGACTTCGACGTTCGCCAACAGCGGCATCACCGCGACGATGGACGGGGGGACCACGCTGGGCGGCAACACCTGGTACGAGGTCGGGCAGAACCCCGGCGCGCCGACGAGCGGCCTGCCGATGGGCACGACGTTCACCAGTGCGACCAATACGCAGTACCAGTACGCTCTGCAGACGTCCGCCAACCGCAACGCCCTGCTGCTCGACGCGGCCAACCCGACCGGCCGGCTGGTCCTGTCCACGCCGACCGCGATGTCGTCGCTGTCGCTGCTGGTGTCGTCCGGCAACGGGGCCGGCACGCTCAACGCGACGGTGCACTACGCCGACGGCACACCCGATTTCACTGGAACTGTCACCGCCCCGGATTGGTTCAACAACACGGCCAACGTCGCCCTGATCGCCTTCGGCCGCATCTCGGCCGGCGGCTACGACAACCAGGCCGCCATCACTACCCCGGGCAACCCGCGGCTGTACGACGGCATCATCACGGGCCTGGACGCTGCCCACCCGGTCGGCAGCATCGACCTGTCCTGGACCGGCGGGGCGACCACGCACACCGTCATCATGGGCGCCGGCGGCGCCAACGGGGCGACTCCCGTCACCGTCCCGCTGGTGACTAACGAGGCGGCGCTGAATTACACCAACGCCGTGGCGGTCACGGCCGACTCCACCATCGACGTCAAGACCCTGTCCGGGGCGACCCTGGGCAACCTGACGATCGGCACCAACACCCTGACCACGACCGCGTCCTTCGGGCCGACGACGCTGGGGATGGGGGCCGTCACCCTGACCGGCAACCCGACCTTCGCCCCCGCCGCCGGCATGACCACGTCGGTCGGGGCGCTCAGCGACGGCGGCACGGCCCGGACCATCACGGCCAGCGGGACCGGGACCGGCACGGTCAACTTCACCGGCGCCGCGCCGGGCCTGTCGGCCAACACGGCGGTGGTCGTCAACTCCGGCACCCTCGGGTTCAACAACGCCACCGCCTTCGGCCCGGCGCCGACCGTGACGGTCAACGGCGGCACCCTGAGCCTGGGCGCCAGCCCGACCGTGTCCTCCCTGACCGGGACGGGCTCCGTCGCCCTGAACGGCAACACCCTGACCATCGCCCACCCCGCGGACCTGACGTTCGCCGGCACGATCCGTGACGGCACCGCCCCCGGGGCCGTGGTCAAGAACAACGCCACCACCCTGACGCTGACCGGGGCCAGCACCTTCACCGGCGGCCTGACGGTCAACGCCGGCAAGGTGCTCTCGGTCCCGGGGTCGTTGGGCCGGGGGGTCGTGAACCTGGCCGGCGGCAACCTGGTGGTCGCCCCGACCCCCTCCCCCAGCATCACGGTGACCGGGTTCGGCGGGACCGGGACCGGCTGGACGCTCAACAACGAAGCCGTGCTCTCGGGCAACCCGCCGTCCATCACCGGTGACGTGGCCACGCTGGTGTCCAGCACCAACAACCAGACCCGCAGCCTCTGGTACAACACCCAGGTGCCGACCGGGTTCAGCTTCACGGCCAGCTTCACGTGGCAGGTGACCGGCGGGTCGGCCGGCAACCCGGCCGACGGGTTCAGCTTCGCCATGCAGAACAACGCGGCCGGGCTGACCTCCCTGGGCGGCGGCGGCGGCAGTCTGGGCCTCATCGGCCTGGCCAACAGCGCCGGCCTGGGCACCAGCGTTTACTCGGGCAACCCGGCCGGCGGCCGCGGCCTCGCCCCGATCCTGAACGGGGCCCTCCAGGGTAACTACGCGCCCCCCGGGACGGTCGCCCTGATCGGCCCGAGCGGCAACAGCAACAACCCGCTCAACTACACGCTCAACTACGACGCCGGCCAAAGCACCCTGAAGGTGACCGTGGCGGACCCGACGGCCGGCACGACCTTCACCAACACCTACTCCGGGTTCAATTTCCAAGCCGCGACCGGCAGCACGAATGCGTACCTCGGGTTCACCGCCGCCACCGGCGGCCTGAACTACACCGGGACGATCGGCAACTTTAACTTCGCCTACACGACCGTCGCCCCGGTGTACCAGAACGGCGTCAACGTCGCGGCGACGAACTCGACGCTGTTCTACGCGGGCACGGCCGCCCTGCCGACCGTGACATTCACCGGCGGGCTGTCCGCGGCGGCCGGCGGCGTGACCCTCAACGTCAGCCCGGACGCCACCGCCGAGGCCAACGCGCCGTACAACGTGGTCTTCCAGGGGGCCGGCACGATCAACGGGCCGCTGACGTTGAACATCAACCCGAACGGGACCGGGGCGGCCACCCTGACCATCGGCACCCTGGTCAAGGGTACCGGGAACGGGGCGATCACCAAGAACGGCGGGGACCTGACCATCACCGGCGGCGGGACGCTCGGCGGCCCGCTCACGATCAACAACGGGCTGGTGGCCGTGCAGGGCAGCCTGTCGGTCGGCTCGCTCGTCGGCGGCGCCGGGACGACGGTGTACAACAACTCGAACAACAACATCACCCTGACGGTCGGGTCGGACAACACCTCGACCACGTTCGGCGGGCTGCTCGCGGACAAGGCCAGCGGGAGCACCGCGACCGGGACGGTGGCCCTGACCAAGGTGGGCACCGGCTCGCTCACCCTGACCAACACGCCGAACACCTACTCCGGGGGGACCAACATCCTCGGCGGCATCCTGTCGGTGGCCAACGACACCTCCCTGGGGACGGGGCCGGTGACCATCGGCCCGCTGGGCACCCTGAGTTACTCCGCCTCGACCTCCACCAACAAGACGTTCGTCCTGGGCGGCGGCACGCTGGCCGTGGGGGCCGGGCAGACGCTGACCCTCAACGGCAGCCAGATTTCCAACGGCTACCTGGGCGGGGCCGGTACGTTCGCCACCGGGACCGGCGGCGCCCAGTTCGCCAACGTCACCACGCTGCCGTCGGTGACCGTGGCGTCCAACAGCGGGTCGGACCAGTTCGTCAA
>DASXAN010000938.1:0-3567 GCA_036406755.1 Gemmataceae bacterium | reverse complement strand
CCGTCCCCTGTGCCGGCCATGAGTTCCACCCGGCTCCTCCCGCGGCCGTCGCACCGGAATCGGCAGACGCCCCCGATGACAACGTCTTCGCGTTTGACACCGGCGGCGAATCCGGCGGGGAGTTCGACCTGCCGCTGGTGTCACCCCGCTATCGGTCGCCGCGGCCCTCCGCGGCACGACGAGTGGTCGCGTTCGGCGTGATCGGGCTGCTGCTCGCCGCGGCGGTCGGAGCGGGATTCTACTTCCACGACATTGTCGGCACCAAGGACGGCGGCGGTGAGGACGCGGCCCCTGCGGCTAACGCCGGCACCGACAAGGGGACGGTCAAGTCGGTGGACCTGCCGACGGCCGGGACGAACTTCCCCCGCCGGTTCCTGGCCGTGTGCGTCCACGACTACCTGTACGCCAACCCGGTCAGCGCCCGCGGCGACCGGACCGGCCTGCCGGATGTGCTGCGGTCGTTCGCCCGCGACCGGCTCCGGGCCGACCCGGACCAGATTTACATCCTGAGTGATGCGAGCCGGGGCAAGGACCTCCGGCCGCCGGTCAAGCCGATCATCGAGCAGACGGTCGAACGGTTCCTGGCGACCTGCCGGCGGCAGGACCGGGTGATGCTCGTGTTCGTCGGCCACGCCGTCGAACTCGACGGCCAGCCGTACCTCGTGCCGCTGGAGGGCGAGCTGGCCGTCAAGGAGACGCTCATCCCGCTGAAGTGGCTCTACGACCGGCTGGCGACGTGCCCGGCCCGGCAGAAGGTGCTGGTCATGGACGTGTGCCGGGAGGACGCGGCCCGCGGCAACGAGCGGCCGGGCGGCGGCCCGATGGGGCCGAAGCTGGACGTCGCCCTGGCGAACCCGCCGGCCGGCGTGCAGGTGCTGTCGGCGTGCGTCGCCGGGCAGGTGTCGCACGAATACGACTATGCCACGGTCGGCGGCTTCGACGTCCGCGGCGGGGCGTTCCTCAGCCTGCTGACGCAGGCCCCGCGGCTGGGATGGGGCCTGCCCAAGCCGGAGGAGTCGTTGCCGATATCTGTCTTGGTTGACCGCGTCAAGGAGCCGCTGGCGCTGGTCGTGTCGGCCCGGGACAAGGCGGTGCAGACGCCGCGGCTGGCCGGGACGGAGCCGCCCGAGCCGGGCGAGGGGGCGGCGTACAACCCTGCCGAGTCGCTGCCGCCGCGGTTCGACCTGCCGCGGCCGGCGGCGCTGGCTGCGGGTGGGCTGGCCGACCCGCAGATGGTCAAGTCGATCTTCACGGAGATCGCCCTGCCGCCGATCAAGTTGCCCCGCGACTCCGACCAGGCGCCGCAGCCCGGCGACGAGGCGGCCCGGCTGGCGGCCGTCATGCCGTTCCGGGCCGACGCCCTGAAGGGGTACGAGGCCGACTACGCCGACCTGAAGGAGATCATGGCCAAGGGCGGCGAGTACCCGGTGCGGGTGGCGGTGATTCACGCGGTCGACGCCCTGGACAAGCTCGCCAGGTCCGGCAACGGCCGGCTGCTGGAGGAGTTCCGCGGGCAAATCACCGACGACGTCAAGAAGTCGATCACCGCGATGCAGAAGGACGGCCCCGGCCGACTGGAGCTGGAACTGTCCGACGCCTACGAGGAGCTGGAGAAGGTGGCGGACAAGCTCGGCGCCGAGAAGTCCAAGCGGTGGCGGGCCCACTACGACTACGTCACGGCCCAGGCGAAGGCCCGGATGGCGTACCTTCAGGAATACAACCTCATGCTCGGAAAGGCGAAGCGGGACGAGCTGCCGCCGCTGGACCCGAAGCTGCACAACGGCTACCGGCTGTCGTCACAGGAGAAGTTGCAGAGCCCCAAGGAGGTCAAGGACCTGGCGAGCGAGTCGCGGAAGCTGCTGGCCAAGATCATCAAGGAGAACCCGGGCACGCCGTGGGAAATCCTGGCGAAGCGGGAGCGGTTGACCGCCCTCGGGCTGGCGTGGCAGCCGGCGAACCTGGGGCAGTGACCGGGGGTCAGTCGGCCGGGACGCCGACCGGCGTCTGGTTGAGCCCGGCCTTGGCCAGCGGGCTGGTCCTGGGGTAGCTCAGGAAGCCGGTCTGCGCCGGGTCGGTCGAAACGAACTCGGCCGTGTACTCCTTGGCCGGGGTCGGCAGCTGGCCGTCCTTCGTTTCCTTGTCCCGGCCGTTCACCTCGGCGGAGACGAACTGGCGGACCGGCCCCTTCTCCGCCTTCAGTACGGTTCCGCATTTGACGAACAGGTTCTGGCGGACTGCGATCTGAATGCGGCCGTCGTTCGACACCGCCGGGAGGGCCACGGCGTCTTTCATGTCCGCGAACGTGTTCCCGACGAATTTCACATGCACCAGTTGGTCGCCTTTCGGCTCCTCGCAGCGGACGCCCTCGCCGGCCCGGTAGACTCGGCATCGCTCAACCGCAACATCTTCGGCCGCGCCCTCGATCCGGACGGCCGACTTGAACGGCCCGTCGAAGACGCAGTCGCGGACGATGACGTGCTCGTTCGCCTTCGGCCGGGTCATGTTGGCGCTGGCGAACAGCACCAGGGCGGCGTCGGCCTCGCCCGTACCGGCGGCCGTGGCCCGCACCCGGCGGAGGGCGACCGGCCGACTTTGTTCCCCGCCGCAGTTGGCCAGCTTGACCCCGGCCTTCTTGAACTTCTGAACCAGCACGTCCTCGACCGACGCCCCCGGGCAGAGGCCGACCAGCCGCAGCGGCGTGTCCACCATGCCGCGGCCGTCGAGGACGAGTCCCTTCAGCTTCACGCCCTCGCAGCTGTTCACCTCGATCAGCCACTCGGCGGTCTTGGTCGGCGGCAGTCGCCAAGTCACCGGCCGGCCGGCGGCCAGGCCCGAGGCGATCGTCACGCCCTTGCCCACGTCGCCGGTCAGCGTGATGGGGCTCGGTTCTTCGTGGACCTCGTCGAGCAGCAGGATTTCATCCCCCGGCTTGGCCTTGCCCAGCGCCTCCTTGATCGTGCGGAGGTCGCCGGCCTTGGCGTCCCGGGCGACTTTCAGCTGGCGGGCGGCCGGGGCGGTGTCGGCGGCGGGCGGGCCGGACCCGGCCGGGCTGCGGCCGCGAGAGACGTACCAGGCGGCGTAGGCCCCGGCGGCGACGGCGAGCAACACGGCCACGGCGACCGCGACCCAGGTGCCCTTGCCGGACTTCGCCGCCGGCGGCGCGAAGGCGGTCGGCAAGATGGCGGGCGGCGGGGCGACCGGCAGTGGGGTGGCGGCCGCCCGGGACGCGGCGGTGGCGTAGACGTTCTTCTGGGGCCGCTCGGCCGGGGCGTCGAACCCGCCGAACAGGTGGGCGAACGGGTTCGGTTCGGCCCGGGGCGACGCCGGCAGGGGCTGGGAGGCGACCGGCTGCGGCCGGGGTGTGGCGGGTGCGGCCTGCGCCGACGGGGCGGCGCGGACGGCGGGCCCGGTGCCCGCGGCGGGGGCCTTGATCGCGGATGCCGGCGGTGCCGCCGGCCGGGGCGGCGACGGCGCGGCCGTGGGGATGGCAAACCGCCCGGAGGGCCGGGGCGGCGGCGTCGGGCCGGTCGGCCCGCCGGCGGCCGGGCTCAGCCGCGGCATCTCCTC
>DASXAN010000937.1:0-6321 GCA_036406755.1 Gemmataceae bacterium | reverse complement strand
CGGGCTTGTCCCGGCGGTCTTCGGCGCTGAGAAGACCGCCGGGACAAGCCCGGCGGCTCGCCGGGCCATCGAGCACTACCATACCGCCGTGGCCCTGCGCGAAACCGGCCGGCATTACCTCATGATGGGCTACTCCTACCTCCGCGAACTACTCCTCGAGCTGGACCGGCGGTTCGCCCTGGCCGGCGGCGTCTTCTTCCTCCGGCCGGAGGAGTTGCCGCTGCTCGCGGCCGGCGAGCCGGTCGGCGACCGCATCCGCGTCCGCCGCCGCGAGTACAACCTCTGCCGCAGCCTAACGGTGCCGGCCGTGCTGTTCGGCGATGACCTGGACGCCATCGGCCGGCCGCCTCCCCCGGATAACGCCGCCGCGTGGACCGGCCGGCCGATCTCGCCCGGCGTCGGCGAAGGCCCCGCCGTCGTCGCCACGTCCCCGGCCGACGTGCCGGACTTGGCGCGGCCCGGGTTCGTCCTCGTCTGCCCGTACGTGGACGCCGACTGGTTGCCGGCCCTGGTCCGCGCCCACGCCGTCGTCCTCGAAACGGGAACGGACCTGTCGCACGGGGCCATCCTGCTCCGTGAGCTGGGCGTCCCCGCCGTCGCCGGCGTGCCGGGCGTCCTGGCGGCCGTCGGCCCCGGCGACCGGCTCCGCGTGGACGGCCGGCGGGGCGAAGTGGTCCGTCTGCCGACGCCGTAAGGCTTCCCCCAAGACAGGCCCGGACCGCGGTGGTACAATATTGGCCCGGAGTCGTCACCCACCCGTGCCGGTCGCACACCGTCAGGAGGCGTCCATGACCCGTCCCACCCGCCCCCGCCGCGGCTTCACGCTGATCGAGCTGCTGGTCGTGATTGCGATCATCGCCATCCTGATCGGCCTGCTCCTGCCGGCCGTGCAGCGGGTCCGCGAGGCGGCCGCCCAGACCGCCTGCCGCAACAACCTCAAGCAGATGGGCTTGGCCCTGCACCACTACCACGACGCCAACGGCGCCTTCCCGCCGGCCTACCTGTTCACCGGCGCCGACGCCCGGGGGACGGGCATCCGCAGCGGGGAAGCCCGCCGCCCCCACGACCGGCCGCCGCCCAACTACGACGGCACCCCGTTCCAGTGGCAGCCGATCAACACCGCCCCCGGCTGGGGGTGGGCCGCGTTCCTGCTGCCGCAGCTGGAGCAGGACGCCCTGGCCAAGCAGATCAAGTGGGACACGGCGGTGGAAATGCCGGCCAACACCGCCGTCCGCACGCAGCAGGTCAAGGCGTACGTCTGCCCGTCCGACCGCAAGGCCGGCGTGTTCACCGTCTTCGACCAGCTCAACCGGCGGATCTGCGACGCGGCCACCAACAGCTACGCCGCCTGCTACGGCACCGGCGGCAGCATCGGCGAGCACCCGGACAGCGGTACCGGCGTCTTCTTCCGCAACAGCCGCACCAAGCTGACCGACATCGCCGACGGGGCGTCCACGACGCTGGCGATCGGCGAACGGGCGGCCAGCCTGTGCCCGGTGCCGTGGGCCGGGTGCATGTCCGACGGCACCGTCCGGACCGACCCGGAGGCCCCGATCTATTTGGCCGCCGTCGAGGAGCCGCCGACCATGGTCATGGCCCGGACCGGCCGGCACACGCTCAACCAGGACTACACCGAGCCGTACGACTTCTTCAGCCCGCACCCGGGGATCGGCCTGTTCCTGTTCGCCGACGGGTCGGTCCGGCCGCTGACCTACGCCACCTCGACGGACGTGTGGGCGGCCATTGGCACCCGGGCCGGGGGCGAGACCATCCCCGGGGGGGGCGTGTGACATGACTTCCGGGACACGGAAGCGGGTGCTGGTCGGGACAGTGTCGGCGGCGGCCGTGGTGGCCGCCGGCCTGGGGGCGCTGTTCGCCTTCACGCCGAGGGCGAAGTGGCCGGAGCCGATCCCCGGCCGGCCGCTGCTCCAGCAGGGCGGGCTGTTCGACGACCACCAGGACGTGTTCACCGACCGGCAGGTGGGCGTGCAGTTCAACCCGCCGATCAACTGGTCGATGCAGGTGCGGTCCACCGAATCGCCGCACGAGCACCGGCCGGAGCGGACGGTCGTCAAGTACAAGCGGCTGATCCCCGGGCTACAGGTGGCCTGGCTCAAGGTGAGCGTGGCCGACGCCCCGGGCGGCGAGTCGCCGGCCGAGCTGCTCAAGAAGCGGAAGCCGCCGGAGGAGGACTGGAAGGTGACCAAGCCGGTCGAGGACGGGTTGACGGTCGGCGGCCAGCCGGCGGCCCGGGTCACGTTCGGCGGGCCGTTCGACCCAGACCAGAAGGGGGAGCGGGACTTCACCTGTGAGGTCGTGGCCGTCCGCCACGGCGAGCAGATGTTCTACTTTTCCGGCACCTACGTCACGGCCGACCCGAAGGGCCAGAAGCGCATCCGTACGGCGCTGGACAGCGTCACGTTCGACCCGAACCAGTTCGCCGCCGCGCCCTGAGTTTGGGCAGGCCGGGTGGCATGCCCACGCAAAGCCGTGGGCATGCCACCCATACATCCCCTGTCACTTGGCGGCCGCCTTCTTCGTCAGCATCAGCTCCATCACCAGCCGGTCCGCCCCCGCCCCTTGCGGCGCGACCGAGTACTGGCGGTGGACGATCCGCTTGCCGCCGTCCTCCAGCTTCGTCACGGTCCGCGACGGGCGGGTGGTCCCGTCGTCGAGGGCGGCGGCGTAGAGCACGATCATCTCACCGTCGAACTTGTCCCGGCTCTGGCGGAGCGACATCCGGGTGGCCCGGGAGTCGGTCCAGACGGTGGTGAACCGCCCGGTCGCCGGGTCGAACCCGGTCAGGCCCAGGCCGGTGGTCGCGTCCTTCCCCTCGCCGAAGGTGAATTCCGATTGTAGGAACCGGCCGCCGTGGATCATCGTCTGCCGGCAGGTGCCTTTGGACCGGGCCGCCTCGCCGGAGCGGGAGTAGAAGGTCTTGGCCACGTCCCAGTCGCCGACGAACTTCGCCAGGAACGCTTGCCCGGCCCCGGGGCCGGAGCGCGGCTCGATGGTCGATTGCGGGTCGGCCTTGCCGGCCGGGGCGGGGCGGTCCTGGCCGGGGGCGGCGACGGCGAGGGCGGCGAGGACGACGGCGGCGGCGATTCGGCGCATGGTCCACCTGCGGCGGGAGGCTGGGGCGACGGGATCAGTGTCGCGGCCCGACGGCGGCCCGGCAAGGCGGCGGCCGGCGGGGCCCGCAGCGCCAGCAAGGGAGGCTCCCGGAATTTCCCTTGCTGGCGCTGCGGGCTAATACCCCAGGTTCTTCACCGCCTGCGGCCCCAGCCGGTCGCGGAGTTGCGCCAGGTACAGGCTCGCCGGGGCCACCGGGCTGCCGTGCGAATCGTAAATCCCCTCCGGCTGCTTCGTGCCGTCGCCGCCCGGCGCGGCCGCCGTCTCCCGCTTGCCCACGCAGCCGATCGCCCAGTTCATCGCCCCCGGCGGCCGCTGCACCACGAACCGCTTCGCCGTGCAGTTCCACGCCACCGCCCAACCGACCGTCCAGCCGTGGCCCGAGCCGTAGTAGCCGCGGTTCATGAAGTCGATGCTGCCTCCCGGCACTTGGCACCCGTCCACCAGCAGGCCGGTCGCCCACCGCTGGTGCGGCTGTAGCCAGCCGTTGCCGCGGAACGTGCAGTTCAAGAGCACGATCGGCCCCGTCACCCGCGCCCCGGTGACGAAGTAGAACAGGTTGTCGCCCGTCACCGAGCAGCGGTGGAACAACACCTGCGTCCCGTCAGCGGCGAAGTCGGCCGGCTTGGCCGCGCCGGTCGTGGGAACCGTGTGCGTGATGTTCACGTCCTCGACCGTCACCCGGCGACAGCTGCCGACCGAGACGCTGTTGACCGTGTCCACGACGGTGACGTCCCGCACCCAGGCGTCGGCCGCGCCCCGCAGGCTCACCGCCCGGTGGTGCGGCTGGTCGATGCCGACCGGCTGCGGCGGGCTGACGATCCGCAGGTGCTCGACGCCAACCTCGGTGATCCGGGCCGACGCGGCCAGCTTGGTCACCGTCGCGCCCGGCGGGTTGAGATAGCGGGCGTCGAACGAGTCGGTCAGCGGCACGTCGAACGTGAGCCGGTTGCCGGCGACGGCGGCGACCGTTCGCTCGGTGGTGATTTCGCCGGGGGCCTTGAGCCACGTCTCCGGCCGGCCGTTGCGGGTCAGCTGGCCCATGCCCATGAATTCGACCCACTTCGCCGTCACCGGGCGGGTGACGCGGACGGAGTCGCCGGGCTTGAACCCGGCCGCGTCCGCCACCGTGACGGTGGTCGCGCCGGCGGGAACGTAGGCGTCGGTGATGGCGGTCGGCCGGCCGGCGGCCTTCGCCTCGGCCCGGCCGCCGACGGTGACGGCGACGTGCGGCCGGCCGGTCAGCCGCAGGACGGTGCCGCCGTCGCCGGACCCGCTGCCGCGGAGGACGACGCCGCCGGCCCGGATGGTCAGGGCCTTGCCGCACTGGAACGTGCCGGGGCCGAGCAGGACGGCCCCGCGGATGCCGTTGACCGAGGGGAGCTGGGCGGCCGCGTCGAGGGCCGCCTGGACGGCCGCGGCGTCGTCGCCGCCGGACGGGGCGACGGGCCGCACGACCGGCACGTCGGGCAGCGGCACGCCGCCGCCGCGGTAGCCGGCGGCGGAAAAGTCCATGATCCGATCGCCGGCCGGCAGCGTCTTGTAGGCGAGTTTGCCGTCGGCGCCGGGATAGACCCACTCGCTGTGCGGGCCGGGGTCGGCTCCGCCGGCGACCGCCGCCAGGATCGCCGCACAGACCGCTGCGCACGCCGTCCGTCGTGATGCCATGATCCCAGCAAAGCCGATCCGGCCGCGGTTGTCAAAGGCCGCGGGTACGGTACGCTGGCGGAGATGCCCTGGAGAGGGTCGCGCTCGTGAACGTAGTAGCCCTTCGCAACGCACTTGCTACCTTCTTGGGTGATGAGCGCTACCGCACTTTCGTCCGGCAGCTGGCTAAGTCTGACCGGATGCGGTATTGGCAGGAGCAGGCCTGGGCTGAGTTCGTCCGGGCTCACCCCGAGTTCGCAGCCGATGTCGCCGAACTCCGGACTGCCCTTCGAATTTGCGAGTTGCACGGCGACGAGCTGCTGCCGGATACCGTCCTGGTGACCGACGGTTGTGCTGACTGGGCGCGGCCGTTCGTCGAAGCGCGCAACCGACTTTTTCCTCACGCCGCCTGCTGGCCGGTTTACACCGAGGGCGCGCCAATCGAAGACGTGGGTTCAAACGTGTGGTACTGCCCGGCATGCCGGAAGGCGCTGGCGGAGTGGGAGGTATCACGCAGGAAGCGCGAATAGCTGGCACGCCTTTACTTCGTCGCCGCCAGCGCCAGGACCCGCCGGCCGGCCGCCGCCCGCTGGTCGGTCACGTCGAGATGGGTCAGCGCCACCAGCCGCGGGGACGATCGCAGCGCCCCGACCCCGGACGGGCCGACCTCGTTGCCGGCCAGGTCCAGCGTCGCCAGCCGGCCGAAAAATGGGGCGTGCGCCAGCTCCCACGCCCCGCCGTCGCCGATCAGGTTGTCCCGCAGGACCAGCGTTGTCAGCCCGGCCAGGTGCGGGCCGCGGGCCAGGGCGATCGCCCCGGCGTCGGTCAGAGAGTTGTCCCCCAGCCGCAGCGTCGCCAGCCCGGCCAGGTGCGGGCACGCCGCCAAGAACCGCACGCCGTCGTCGCCGAGCCGGCCGCCGGTCAGGTGCAGGGCCGCCAGCCCGGCCAGGTGCGGGCCGCGGACCAGATGCGGCAGCACCCGGCGGGCGCCGAGCAGGGTGACGCCGCGGAGCGGGGTGTGCCGCCGTAGGTCGGGCGCGTGGGCCAGGAACGCCGCGGTCGGTAGGACGGCGTGCTCGACGAACCCGCGGCGGAACTCGGCCCGGAACACGACCCGGGCGAGCGGCCCGAGCCAGGCGGCCCGGTGGCGTGTTTCCAACTCGGCGGCCCGCCGCAGGGAGTCCGGGTCGCCGGCACACTGGAGGCGGACGAACGCGGCCCGGTCAGCCTCGCCGTGCTCGTCGAGCCAGTCGGCGAAGACGAGGCGGGGCAGGTCGTCGTCCGGCCGGGCGGCGATGGCGGCGAGGAAGGCGGCGCGGTCGGTCATGGCGTGGCCCGGCGGGAGCGGGGTCCGACGGGACCATGATACCGCGGCCGGGCCGCCGGGCGGGAGGGGCCGGGCCATCAGAACCAATACCGATCGCCGGGCGGGCGTGGAAAATGCCGGTCGGATGGGACGTAGGGAATAGAGAAAAGCGAACCGGCGGCGTGAGCCGCCGGGTGGGCCCGCAAGTCAGCGCGGCTTGCGGGCCCACCCGGCGG
>DASXAN010000936.1:0-4119 GCA_036406755.1 Gemmataceae bacterium | reverse complement strand
TCGTCGCCGCGTTCGCGGGCTACGAGCTCACGATGCACGCCTACCGCGAAGCGATCACGCGCGGTTATCGCTTCTACTCGTATGGCGACGCGATGGTGATTCTCTGATGGGCTTCGGGTTTTCCATCGAGCAGACGGACGGGCGCGCGCGTCGGGGCGTGTTCACGACGCCACACGGCATCGTCGAGACGCCGATGTTCATGCCCGTCGGCACCCGGGCGACGGTCAAGGGCCTCACCCCCGACCAGCTGCGGGCCGCGGGTGCCCAAATCATCCTCGGCAACACCTACCACCTCGCCCTACGGCCCGGGGACGAGGTGATCGCCGAGCTGGGCGGCCTGCACCGATTCATGGGCTGGGACGGGGCCATCCTCACCGACTCCGGCGGGTTCCAGGTCTTCTCCCTGGCCGACATCCGCAAGCTGACCGACGACGCAGCCGTCTTCCGCTCGCACATCGACGGCCGGCTGCTGGAACTCTCCCCCGAGAAGGCCGTCCGCATTCAGGAGAACCTCGGCGCCGACATCGCCATGTGCCTGGACGAGTGCCCCTCCGGCGGAGCCGACCCGGAGGTCATGCGGGCCGCCGTGCGGCGGACGGTCGTGTGGGCCGAGCGGTGCCGGGCCGCCCACCGCCGGGCCGATCAAGGCTTGTTCGGCATCGTCCAGGGCGGCACCGACGTCGGCCTGCGGACGACATGCGCCGAAGCCCTCATCAAGCTTGACTTCCCGGGATACGCTTTGGGCGGGTTCAGCGTCGGCGAGACGGAGCAGCAGATGCTGTCGGCGCTGGCCCCGTCGGCGGACGTGCTGCCGGCCGGCAAGCCGCGGTATCTCATGGGCGTCGGCCGGCCGGTCGATCTGCTCAACGCCGTCGCCGTGGGCATCGACCTGTTCGACTGCGTGCTGCCGACCCGCAACGGCCGGAACGCCAGTGCGTTCACGGCCGACGGCCCGTTGCGGCTGCGGAACGCGAAGCACCAGCGAGATTCCGGGCCGCTGGAGTCCGGTTGCGATTGCTACACGTGCCGCAACTTCAGCCGGGCGTACCTGCATCACCTGTTCGCGGCCGACGAGATGCTGGGGCCGACGTTGCTGTCGCTGCACAACGTGGCCTACTACCTGCGGCTGATGCGGGAGGTGCGGGCCGCCATCCGCGAGGGGCGGTTCGACGAGTACCGGTTCGCCGCGACGCGGAGGCTCGGCGGGGCGGAGCGCGACGAGGCTCCCGCCGAGGACTCGGGTCGCCACGAACCGGGGCGGTCCGTAGAATGACCGTCTTCCGCGTGCCGCGAAGGGGCCGACGAATGCTGGGTCTGTTGACGTTGCTGGCCGAGGGCGAGGGCGCCAAGGCCCCGCCGGGCTTGGACCTGCTGCCGCTGTTGCTCATCGGCGTCTCGTTCATCATCTTCATCATCCTGCCCATGCGCCGCGACAAGCGGCAGCGGCAGGAGATGGTCGCGGCCGTCGAGAAGGGCGACCGGGTGGTGGTCAGCGGGGCGTTCCTCGGCACGGTCGTCCAGATCGACAAGGGCGACGACAAGGACCCCGACGACAAGCTAGTCCTCAAGATCGACGAGAACGCCAACATCAAGATGCGGGTGCTCCGGTCGAGCGTCACCCGCGTGTACAAGAAGGACTCCAAGGACGGCGCGTGACCCGCCGGCGCTCCCCATGAATCCGACCGTCGTCATCACCCTCGCCTACCTGGCCGCGCTCATTCTCGCGGTCGTGCTGTCAATCCGCTACTTGCAGCCGTTCCACCGCCGGGCGATCGTCTGCCTGACGGCCGTGCTGCTGTCGGCGCTGGTCGTCACCCGGTCCGGGTGGCTGTACGCCCACGGCGAGGGCGGGTTCCGGCTGGGCGTGGACCTGGCCGGCGGCACCATCCTCGTCTATGAGGTGGACACCGAGCGGCTGGCCGAGCAGCGGAAGGACAACCCGCAGGCCAAGGAGTTCAACCCGAGTGAGATGGCCGCGTTCCTGAAGCGGCGGATCGACCCGGCTGACCTGTACAACGTCACCATCCGCCCGGTCGGGCAGACGCGGTTCGAAATCATCCTGCCGACCGGCGGGGCCCACCAGGCCGCGATCGAGGAGCGGGCGTGGGCCGAACTGCTCGACGCGGTCCGCGCCAAGCCGGAGTGGAAGGACGCGCTGGCCAAGACCGACCTGGCCGCCGTCCCGGTCGGCGGCGAGCGGGAGCTGATCGCCAGCATCCGCCAGGCGGTCAACTGGGCCAACCTCAAGGAATCGCTCCGCACCAAGTTCCCGGCCGTCAAGGACAAGCCGGAGTTCGAGGCCGTCCCGCTCGGTCAGACGGACAAGCTCGTCGACGTGGTCGTGTCCACCGGGGCGAAGGCCGACGACGTCAAGAAGGCGGCCGCCGACGCCCCGACGCTGACGAGCGGGGAGCTCGAGGAGTTCGTCCGGGCCAACTACCACACGGCCGGGGGCGGGCGGAAGAACCTGACCGGCGAGGAGGTGCAGCGGATCAAGGACCTGATCGCCCAGCAGGGCAGCCTCGACTTCCGGATCGTCGCCAACGACGACCAGGACGGGCCGGCCATCCGGGCCGCCCAGGAGATGTTCAAGGACAAGTCGCCGGAGTTCGCTCGCGAGCTGGAGCGGCGGGCCGCCCAGGGGTTGCCGCCGCCGGCCCCGACCCACGCGGCCGGCGCCGAGGACTGGCTGTCCACGTACAGCTGGGTCGAACTCGGCCGGGACGAGCGGAAGTCGCTGGGCCTGAGCAACGGCAACAAGGACGCCGGCGCGACGAGCCACTGGGGCGTCGTGGCCGCCGCCCGCGAGAAGGGTGAGCCGGCGCTGCTGACGATCGAGGGGGTGCGGAGCATCGACGAGTCCAAGTCCGGGCTGACGACGATGCTCGTCTACAGCCGCCCGACCCGCACCCGCGAGCGGGACGAGAAGCTGTACGACTACTTCGTGCTCCTGCGGAACCCGACCTCGCCGGACAGGGCGATCACCGGCAGCTACCTGGTGGACGCCAGCGTCAACGACATGTCGTTCGAGAAGGCGGTGAACTTCACGTTCAACGCCCGCGGCGGCCAGCTGTTCAGCGAGCTGACGCAGGCCAACCTGCCCCGCGGCGAGTCGCCCAGCTGCCGGTTCTCCTACCTGGCGATCGTGCTGGACAACGAGGTCGTGTCCGCCCCGTCGCTGAGCACGGTGATCGGCGCCCACGGCCAGATCCGCATGGACAGCGCCCGGCCGGAGGACCTCCGCAAGCTGGCCCAGATCCTGCGGTCCGGGGCGCTGCCGGCCACGCTCAAGTCACAACCGGTCAGCGAGAACTCGATCGGCGCGACCCTCGGGGCCGACACCATCCACAAGGGGGTGTGGTCGGTCGGCTGGGCGTTCGCGGCCGTGCTGCTGTTCATGGTCGTCTACTACCGCTTCGCCGGCTTCGTGGCCTGCGTGGCGCTGTTGGCCAACCTGCTGCTGACGATCGCGTTCATGGTGTTCGTCAACGCCACGTTCACCCTGCCCGGCCTGGCCGGGCTGGTGCTGACGCTCGGCATGGCCGTGGACGCCAACGTCCTGATCTACGAGCGGCTCCGCGAGGAGCGCGAGCGCGGGGCGAGCCTGACGCTGGCGTTGCGCAACGGCTACGACCGGGCGTTCCCGACCATCCTCGACACCCACCTGACGAGCATCTTCACGGCCATCGTGCTGTACGCGTTCGGCAACGACCAGCTCAAGGGGTTCGGCGTCAGCCTGACGGCCGGGCTGATCATCTCGCTGTTCACGTCGCTGTACATGACCCGGCTGATGTTCGACCTGTGGCAGGCCAAGGGCTGGCTGCGGAAGCTCAGCATGTACCAGGGGCTGACGAACTTCCTGCACCGCAACTACATCGACTTCATGCGGATCCGGTACTACTGGTTCACGGCCACGGTCGTCCTGACGGTGATCGGCCTGGGCGTGTTCCTGATCCGCGGCCCGGCCGGGCTGAACATCGACTTCGTCGGCGGCACCGCCTACGGCGGGCAGCTGACCAAGCCGATGGACGTCGAGGCGCTCCGCGGCCTGCTGAGCACCAAGCGGCAGGAGACGCGGCTGGCGGTCAAGGACGTGAAGGAGGCGTCCGACGACGGCAA
>DASXAN010000935.1:0-10693 GCA_036406755.1 Gemmataceae bacterium | reverse complement strand
ACCCGGCCGACCCGCGGCTGGAGAGCTATGGGCGCTTGTTCTACGACCAGGCGGTGCTGGCGGAGGGGTCGCGGGTGAAGGACCCGGCCGCGTTCGCCCGGCGGATCAACGATTTGATCGCCCATACGGCCCCGGGGTAATTGTCCGCGGCCGGCCTTTGTGCTATGAATGGTGGCAGACCCGCGGCGCGGCCCCCGCCCAGCCCGTCCTCCGCCCGCCGCCTCCACCGCCCGTCGAGCGGAACCAGTCATGACAGCGTCCGTGCGCCTGCCCCGCCGTGCCGCCCGCCGCCTCCGCCTCGAGCGGCTGGAAGACCGGTCCCTGCCGGCCGTCACCATCACGGTCGATGCGTCGCTCGACCGGCACGCGATCAACCCGCTCATCTACGGGACCGCGTTCGCCAGCACGGGGCAGCTACTCGACCTGAACGCCCCGCTCAACCGCTCCGGCGGCAACGCCGAGACGCGGTACAACTGGCAGGCCAACGCCTCCAACCGCGCCAGCGACTGGTACTTCGAGAGCCTGCCCGACAGCAGCGCCACGCCCGGGGCGACGGCCGACCAGTTCATCAGCGACACCCGCGCCGGCGGGGCCCAGCCGTCGATCACGATCCCGACCATCGGCTGGGTGGCGAAGCTCGGTGCCAACCGCACCCGGCTCGCCAGTTACACGCGCACCGCCTACCCGAACCAGACCGGTTACGACCCCTACTGGTCCGAGGCCGGCAGCGGCTCGACGGCCGCCGGGCCGATCACGGACAATGTCGCAAACGTCGCCAACCAGCCGGCGACCCCGGCGTTCCAGCAGGGCTGGATTCAGCACCTCGTCTCGACCTGGGGCGCGTCGGCAGCCGGCGGCGTGCGGTACTACACCCTGGACAACGAGCCGAGCATTTGGCACTCGACCCACCGCGACGTTCACCCGACCGGGGCCACGATGGCCGAGATCCGGGACGACGTCATCAACTACGCCGCCATGATCCGGTCGGTGGACCCGAACGCGGTCGTCATCGGCCCGGAGGAGTGGGGCTGGAGCGGCTACTTCTATAGCGGCTACGACCAGCAGTGGGGGTCCAACCACGGCTGGAGCAACCTGCCGGACCGCGCGGCTAACGGCAACATGGACTACCTGCCGTGGGTGCTCAACCAGCTGCACTCCTACGACGCCAGCCACGGCACGAAGTCGCTGGACGTGTTCAGCGTCCACTACTACCCGCAGAGCGGCGAGTACGGCAACGACACGTCGCAGACGATGCAACTGCTTCGGAACCGATCGACCCGCAGCCTGTGGGACCCGACCTACGTGGATCAGAGCTGGATCGGCTCGGCCGGCCCCGACGGCGGGATCGTCAAGCTGATCCCGCGGCTGAAGAACTGGGTCAACACCTACTACCCCGGCCTCCAGACCGGCATCACCGAGTACAACTGGGGGGCCGAGGGCCACATGAACGGGGCCACCACCCAGGCCGACATCCTCGGCATCTTCGGCCGGGAGGGGCTGGACCTGGCCAACCGCTGGACGACGCCGGCGACCAACTCGCCGACGTACCTGGCGATGAAGATGTACCGCAACTACGACGGGGCCAAGGACACGTTCGGCCAGACGAACGTCCGGGCCATCGCCCCCAACCCGGACCAGGTGTCCGCGTTCGCCGCGCTGCGGGCCGACGGGGCGCTGACTGTCATGGTCATCAACAAAAACCTCTACAACTCGTCCAACCCGGGGGCGACCACCCAGATCACCGTGAACCTGGGCAACTTCGCCCACGGCACCGCGGCTCAGCTCTGGCAACTCGCCGCGACGAACGCCGCCCAGACGACCGCCGCCATCTCGCACCTGGCGGATGTGACATTCTCCGCCGACAGCCTGACGTTCAATGCCCCGATGCAGAGCGTGTCGCTGTTCGTTATCTCGCCGCGGGCCACGGCGACGACCCTGTTCTCCTCCGTCAACCCGTCGGCGTTCGGCGACGCGGTGACGTTCACCGCGAACGTGGGCGGCTCCGGCACCAGCGCGATCGGCGGCACGGTCACGTTCAAGGATGGAACAACCACCCTCGGGACGGTCAACCTCACCAACGGCTCCGCAACGTTCATGACCTCGACCCTGGCCGCTGGGACTCACACCGTCACCGCCGCTTACAGCGGCGCGACCGGGTACGCCCCCAGCACGTCGGCCCCGTGGAGTCAATCGGTCGTCGTCCGACCGGGGGTGAGTTCCGTCGTCATCGATGACGGGACGGCGCAGCGGTCGGTCGTGCGGTCGCTGACGGTCACGTTTTCGAGCCTGGTGACGCTCGACCCGACCGCGTTCACCCTCCGGCGGGCCGACGGGGCGACCGTCACGCCCGCCGTCATGCCTTCGACGGTCAACGGCCATACGGTCGCCCGGCTGACGTTCGGCGGCGCGAACACCGAGTCCGGCTCGCTGACCGACGGCAACTGGACGCTGACGGTGGCGGCCGGCCAGGTCCACGACGCCGGCAGCCCGTCGATCACGATGGCCGCCGACACCACGACCGCCTTCCACCGGCTGTTCGGGGACGTGGACGGCGACAAGGACGTGGACCTGCTCGACCTGAACACCCTTGTACCCGCGCTGTTCGGCGTGGCGGGCCAGCCGAACTACAACCCGGCCTTCGACTTCGACGGCGACGGGGACGTGGACCTGCTCGACCTCAACCAGTTCGTCCCGCGACTGTTCGTCACTCTCCCCTAACCCGCCCGCGCCGGCGGCGAAACGTCGGGGGACCGTGCCGGCCGACGTAGAAATGCATCGGGGCAGTCGGTATGATCCGGGCAGCGGACGGCCGGACCCAGACTCGCCATTCCCCCGCGGCCATGCAAGGTCTTCCCTTCCTCTTCGAATCGACGCCCCTGCTCGTCCTCCAGTTGGGGCTGACGCTGTGGATGCTGGTGGACGCCAGCCACCGCCGCGTCGAAGCCTACTGGTACTGGATCATCCTCATCTTCCAGCCGCTCGGGGCGTGGGCCTACTTCCTCGTGTACAAGGCCCGCGACCTGCGCGGCGGGGCCGGCCGGCTCGCCGGGCTGCTCCACCGGCCGCCGTCGCTGGCCGAGCTGCGGCACCGGGCGGAGCACGCGCCGACGGTGGCCAGCCGGCTGGAGCTGGCGGAGCGGCTGGTGGCGCTCGGCGAGTTCGCGGAAGCGGTGCCACTGGTGGAGGCCGTTCTGGCGCGGGAGCCGGAGCACAACCGGGCCGCGGTGCTGCTGGCCCGCTGCCGCCGCGGGCTGGGCCGGCCGGCGGAGGCGGTGCCGCTGCTCAAGGGGGTCGTCGCCCGCCAGCCGGGATGGGGTGAGTACGCCGCCTGGTATCTGCTCATCGACTGCTGCCGGGAGGCGGAGGACCCGTTCGGGGCGGTGGCCGGGTGTCGGGAGCTGGCCAAGGCGGCCCCGAGCCTGGAGCACACCTGCCTGCTGGCCGAGCACCTACTGGCGGCCGGCGAGCCGGCCGCGGCGAAGAAGGCTGTCGAGGAGGCACTGGCCGACTACCAGTATTCGACCGGCCAGAGCCGCCGCCGCGACCGCCGGTGGGTCGGTCGGGCCAAGCGGCTGCTCAAACAGGCCGGTTAGCCGATCGCTTCACCCTCCATCCGGGTCAGCTCCGCATACAGGTCGCTCAGCCGCCGCGTCATCGGGCCGACCCGCGCGTCGCCGATGGTTCGCCCGTCCACTCGCGTCACGCTGGCGAGTTCGCCCATGGTCCCGGTACAGAACACCTCGTCCGCCCGGTACACCTCCGTCAATGACAGGTCGCGCTCGCCGTGCGGGACGCCGTGCCGCCGGCATAGCTCCAGCACCGCCGCCCGCGTGATCCCCTCGGGACATGCGACCGTCCGGCTCGTCAGCACATCGCCGCGGTGGACGATGAACACGTGAGTCGCGTTCGTCTCGGCCACGAAGCCGCGGGTGTCGAGCATAAGGGCGTCGTCGGCCCCGGCGGCGTTCGCTTCGATTTTCGCCAGGATCGATTGGATCAGGTTGCAGTGGTGGACTTTGGGGTCCAGGCAGTCCGGCGGGAAGCGGCGGACGCTGCTGGTGACGAGCGTCAGTCCGCCGCGGTCGTAGACCGGCGGCTTGTGTTCGGCCAGGACGATCAGTGTCGGCCCGGCCGCGTTCAGCCGCGGGTCCATGCCGGAGGTGTACTTGACGCCACGGGTCAGCGTCAGACGGATGTGCACGCCGTCGGTCATGCCGTTGGCGTCGAGCGTGCGGCGGATTTGCTCGGCGATCTCAGCGTCCGTCGGAATGGACGCGAACGCCAGCGCCCTGGCGGACGACCGCAGGCGATCGAGGTGGGCACCCAACCGGAAGACGCGGCCGTCGTAGAGCCGTAACCCCTCCCAGACGGCGTCACCGCCCTGCACCGCCGAGTCGAACGGGCTGACGCCGGCCTGGTCGCGGTGGACGAGCCGGCCGTTGACGTTGACCAGCAGGTCGCGGTTGCGGTCGTCGAATTGCTGAAGCATGGCGCTATTGTGCCGAATCCGGTAATGCCGTGAAGCGGGGAGCCGAAGGCGACCGCGCTACCGGAGACAATGGGGATGGAGTGCCTCGTAACACTCCGAACACCGCTGGTACAGATCGCGGACTCGCTCCGGCACCGCCACCTCCCGCGGCACATATGGCCGAAAGCCGCTCGATTTCTCGACGTCCGCATACCAGTACTTTGCCCACACGCCGTCCGTCGGCCGCGGACCCGGCGGCCACGACAGCATCGCGTCCGTGAATGGCACCCCGACCGCGTCGCACAACAGTCCCAGCGTGCGGCGCGGGTCGCGGAGCACGTCGGCGGCGTCGAGGACCGGCGGCACCATGCCGGTCGTCTGCCGCACCCAATTGAAGATGTCGAGCTGCTGTGGGAATCCGGTATCGTCGTCCGTCGGCTCGGCCACGACCTTGACGTACGACGCGAGCACCTCGCCCGGGTGGCGGATCAGGAAGCAGTTGGTCAGCCCGGCCAGCCAGCCGCGGTCGATGTGCGGCAGTAGGTGGTGGGTCATGTGCTTCTGGTACCAGACCGGTTTGCCGCCCGGGACCGGGCCGGTCAGGGCGGCGACGACCGTCGGCCAGTCCGTCTCGCCCGCGGCGATGACCTCGGCCGCCCCGGGGTGCGGCTTGCCGGTCGCCGCCAGGTAGTGGGCGTAGAGCGGCTCGTCGGAGACGGCCGCGTCCGGGCGGTTGCCCCAGGATCGCATTAGGGCCGTCGAGATGTTCCGCGGCCCGGACCACATCGCGAGCCGCAGCGGCGTGCCGGCGGTCATCGGGTCGCCTCGACCGGACGCGGGCTAGACGCGCAGGAACAGCCGCTGGCGGTAGAGCCAGTACAGGAACAGCCACTCGAACCCCAGCACGCCGGCCCACTTGACGACCGGCCCGAAGGCCCCGGCCTCGCGGATGACGCCGCCGAGGAAGAAGTCGGTCATCAGCGGGAAGCCGAGGAACCGCTGGCCGACGTAGATGGTGATGGCGTTCACGCCGATGACGACCAGCGGGAACGCCCACGCCTGCCACTTCAGCCCGTCGACGATGCCGTAGAACAGCGACAGCAGCAGCAGGCTCCAGCCGGCGGCGACCAGGACGTACGAGCTGGTCCACAGGTTCTTGATGATCGGGAACCAGTGCCCCCACACTTCCCCGACGGCCAGGCACGCCGCCCCGGCAATGGCGAGCGCGGCCGTCTTGCGGGACGGCGGCGCCGCCGACCGCAGCCACTGCCCCACCAGGACGCCCAGCAGCGCCGTCGCGACGGCCGGAATGGTCGAGAGCAGACCCTCGTTGTCGCCATACGCGATCGACTTGCCGTCCCCGTAGTAGTTCGGGTTCAGCCGCCCCGGCAGGAAGTGGCGATCCACCCACCCGCCCAGGTTGCCCTCCATCGTGAAGTCACCGGCCACGCCCGAGTCGGGGTTGGGCACCCAGGCTAGCAGCGCCCAGTAGCCGAGCAGGATGGTCACGATCGTCAGCAGCTGTCCGCGCCAGTCGGTGTGCAGGCTGATGACCGCGGCGATGCCGTAACAGATGGCGATCCGCTGGAGGACGCCGGTGATGCGGAGGTGGTTATTCAGGTCCACGGCCCACCGGCCGTCGTCGGTGTGGACGAGCCACTTCAGTTGCATGACGCCGTTGGCCAGCAGCCCGAGGGCGAAGAGCAGCACCACGCGGCGGGCGATCCGCAGGTAGATGGCGGCGTTGGAAGCCCCACGCCGGCGGAGCGAGGCGAGCGAGAACGGGATGACGGTGCCGACCAGGAACAGGAACAGGGGAAAGATCAGGTCGTAGAAGCGGAACCCCTCCCACGTGACGTGCTCCAACTGCTCGGCGAGCCAGTTGTGCTCCGTGCCGTAGTACCACTTGCCGACGGCCCGGCCGAGGTAGTCGCCGCCGATGATCCAGAACATGTCGAACCCGCGCAGCGCGTCGAGGGAGCGGAGGCGGTCCGGCAGGGACGGCGGGGGGGCCACGGACATGGGAGGATTCCTCCGGCGGGCGGCAGCGCTAATCTACCCGCCCCGTCGGCCGGACGCCAGCGGTCGGTGACTGATCGCTTCCGCGCGGCGTCGCTAGACTACTCGCAATGTCAACCGTGGAGATGTCGGCCAACGTCGTGGACGTCGTCGCCGGCCGGGTGTTCCCCGGCACGGTGACGGTCGCGGGCGGCCGCCTCGCGGCCGTCCGGGAGGAGCCGGGCCGGACATTCGATCGCACCGTCCTCCCCGGCTTCGTGGACGCGCACGTCCACGTCGAAAGCTCGATGATGGTGCCGAGCGAGTTCGCCCGGTTCGCCACCGCCCACGGCACCGTCGCCACCGTCTCCGACCCGCACGAGATCGCCAACGTGCTCGGGGTCGAGGGCGTGCAGCTGATGGTCGAGAACGGCCGGCGGGTGCCGTTCAAGTTCCATTTCGGGGCGCCGGCGTGCGTGCCGGCGACGGCGTTTGAGACGGCCGGGGCCGTCCTCGACGCCGCCGCCGTCCGCGGACTGTTCGACCGGTTCGGGCTGCGGTATCTCTCCGAGATGATGAACTTCCCGGCCGTGCTGTCCGGCGATGCGGACGTCCACGCCAAGATGCAGGCGGCGAAGGACCGCGGGCTGCCGATCGACGGCCACGCCCCCGGCCTCCGCGGCGAGGCGGCCCGCCGCTACGCCGCCGCCGGGCCGAGCACCGACCACGAGTGCGTGACACTGGAAGAAGCGCTGGAGAAGATCGGCTTCGGGATGAAAATCCTGATCCGCGAGGGCTCGGCGGCACGCAACTTCGCCGCCCTGCACCCGCTGCTGCGGGTCGCCCCTGAATCCTGCATGTTCTGCACCGACGACCTGCACCCGGACAATCTGCTGCACGGCCATGTCGACCGCCTCGCGGCCCGGGCCGTCGCGGAAGGCCACAACCTGTTCGCGGTACTCCGTGCGGCGACGCTCAACCCGGTCCGACATTACGGCCTGCCGGTCGGGCTGCTCCAACCCGGCGACCCGGCGGACTTCATCGTCGTGGACGACCTGCGGGAGTTCCGCGTCCGGCAGACGTACATCGACGGCCGGCTTGTGGCGGCCGACGGCCGCAGCCTGATTGACCGGGTCGCCGCCCCGGCACTGAACCGCTGGGGGGCGACGGTCAAGCGGGCGGAGCAGTTTCACATCCCGAGCCGTGGTGGCTTGGTGCGGGTTATCGAGGCGCTCGACGGACAACTCGTCACCAACGAGTTGCATCTGCCCGCGCGGGAGGAGCACGGCCGGCTCGTTGCCGACCCGGCGGCCGACGTGCTCAAGATCGCCGTCGTCAACCGGTACGCCGACGCGTCGCCGGCCGTCGGATTCGTCCGCGGGTTCGGGCTGACCCGCGGCGCGATCGCGTCCAGCGTCGCCCACGACTCGCACAACGTCGTCGCCGTCGGCACAACCGACGACGACCTGTGCGTCGCGGTGAACGCACTGATCGAGACGAAAGGCGGGCTGGCGGTGGCGGACGGCGGCCGCACCGATGTGCTATCGCTGGAGGTCGCCGGGCTGATGAGCCGGGACGGCGAGGCGGTCGCCGCCGGGTACGCCCACCTGGGCCGTCTCGCCCGCGAGTTGGGAAGCCCGCTGCGGGCACCGTTCATGACGCTGGCATTCATGGCCCTGCTGGTGATTCCCGCCCTCAAGCTGAGCGACCGGGGGTTGTTCGATGGCCGGGCGTTCCGGTTCGTGCCGCTGCATGTTTAGCCTTGGCGTCCTCGCCGCGGTTCTGGCCGCCGGCTGCCAGCGCGGCGCGCCGGCCCCGGTCGCCGTCTCGCCACCGCCCGCCGCGCCGGCCGCCCCTCGCACAGACGGGACCGACTGGCCGCGGTTCCTCGGGCCGTTCGGCACCGGTGTGTCGCCGGAAACCGGCATTCGCACCGACTGGACGCATGGCCTGCCCGTCGTCTGGCAAATCCCGGTTGGCGAGGGCTACTGCGCCCCGGTCGTTGCCGGCGGCCGCGTGTTCCACTTCGACCGTGTTGGCGGCAAGGCCCGGCTGACTGCGTACCACCCGGACACGGCCGCGGAGCTGTGGCGGTTCGAGTACGCGACCGACTACCGGGACAGGTACGGCTACGACGGGGGCCCCCGCGCCAGTCCGGTCGTGGACGGCGACCGCGTTTACATCCACGGCCCCGACGGAATGCTGCACTGCGTCCGCGCGGCCGACGGTAAGCCGGTCTGGAACGTGGATACGCACGCGGCGTATGGCGTGGTGCAGAACTTCTTCGGCGTCAGCGGCGTGCCGGTCGTCGAAAATGACCTGCTGATCGTGCCGGTCGGCGGCAGTCCTTCCGGCCCGGAACCGGACGACTTCCGCGACCTGAAGGGCAACGGCAGCGGCATCGTCGCCTTCGACAAGCTCACCGGCAAGGAGCGGTACCGCGCTACCGACGAGCTGGCCAGCTACGCCAGCCCGGTCGTCACGGACATCGGCGGCCGGCGGCTGGGGCTGTACTGGTCGCGGCACCGGCTGGTCGGGGTCGAACCGGCGACGGGCAAACTGGCGTTCCAGTTCCCGTGGCGGTCGCGGCACCTGGAGAGCGTCAACGCCGCCAACCCGGTCGTCGTCGGCGACCGCATCCTGCTGACCGAGTGCTACGGCCAGGGCAGCGTGTTGCTGCGGGTGACCAAGACTGGGCCGGAGGTCGTCTGGCAGGACGACCCCGACTCGCGGCGCAAGCGGCTGGAGTGCCACTGGAACACGCCGATCCACATGGATGGATTCGTCTACGGCTCCAGCGGCCGGCACGCCGAGACGGCGGATCTGCGGTGCGTCGAGCTGGCCACCGGCGAGGTGAAGTGGCGCGAGCCGGGCCTGGGGCGGGCGTCGCTCATGCTTGTGGATGGACATTTCGTCGTCTGGACGGAATTCGGCCTGCTGCTGCTGGTGAAGCCCGACCCGACGCGGTACGTCGAAGTGGCCCGGCTGGACCTCGGCCGCTCGGGCCAGGGATTGGTCAGCAACTACTGCTGGGCGGCCCCGGTCCTTTCTCACGGCCGGCTGTACCTCCACGGCCAGGTCCGGCACGGGCAGGGCCGGTTGATCTGTCTGGAGTTGATCCCCCCGCACTGACCTCGGAGCGTCCCCATGACCGTCTCCCGCACGATGATCGCCCTGTTGGCCACGGCCGGGCTCGCCGCGCTGGCCGCCGGCGACGAGCCGTACCCGACGATGGGCTCGATCGACCGCAAGGACCCGCGGCTGGACAAGCTGATCCCGCCCGGGGCCAAGCTGGAACGACTGGCGGAGGGGTTCGACTGGGCCGAGGGGCCGGTCTGGGTGCCGGCCGGCCGGTACGTCCTGTTCAACGATATCCCCAAGAACACGACGTTCCGCTGGAAGCAGGGTCGGGGCGTGGACGTGTACCTGAAGCCGAGCGGCTACTCCGGCATGGCCCCCTTCACCGGCCGCGAGCCGGGGGCCAACGGGATGGCCCTCGACAAGGACGGCCGACTGTTGCTCTGCCAGCACGGCGACCGCCGCGTGGTCCGGCAGGAGAAGGACGGCAAGCTGACCGTCCTGGCGGACCGCTACCAGGGCAAGCGGTTCAACAGCCCCAATGACCTGTGCGTCCGGTCGAACGGGGATATCTATTTCACCGACCCGCCCTACGGCCTGCCCAAGCAGATGGACGACCCGGCGAAGGAGCTCGACTTTCAGGGTGTCTACCGCGTCTCGGCCCAGGGCGGCGTGACACTCTTGACCAAGGAGATGTCCCGGCCGAACGGCATCGCGCTGTCCCCGGATGAGAAGACACTCTACGTCAACAACTCGGACGGGGCCAAGCCGGTGGTGATGGCGTTTGAGTTGAAGCCGGACGGCACGCTCGGTGCCGGCCGGGTGTTCTTCGACGCAGCGCCGCTGAACAAGGCGGGCAAGCGGGGTGCGCCCGACGGCCTGAAGGTGGACCGACAGGGCAACATCTTCACGACCGGCCCCGCTGGCGTGCTTGTCCTGACGCCGGACGGGACGCACCTGGGGACGGTCGAGACGGGCGAGCCGACGGCCAATTGCAACTGGGGCGACGACGGATCGACGTTGTACATTACCGCCAACAAGTATCTGTGCCGCATCCGCACGGTGACCAAGGGGAACGGGTTCTAGCGGAGGCACCCATGCACCGCCGTGACTTCCTGGCATCGGCCGCTGCCGGCCTGCCGCTCGCCG
>DASXAN010000934.1:0-4924 GCA_036406755.1 Gemmataceae bacterium | reverse complement strand
GGCCGGCGGCATGCCGTGCCGCAGCGCCCGCACGAAGTCCTCGTCCATGCGGGCCATCGACTCCTCCTCCTTCAGTCCCGCCAACTGCTGGCGGAACGTCGCCTCCTGCGTCACCGGGTCGTTCAGCTCCGTGTACGCGTTGGCCAGCTCCATCCCGGCCACGTACAGCTCGAACCGCTCGGCGACGTCCGCCTCGCCCCGCTTCCGCTTGGTCAGCGGGCACAGGGCGGCCGGGTAGTCGTACACGAACACCGGCCGGTCTGACTTCGCCACCGCCGGCTCGACGGCGTGCTCGAACAGGGCATGGACGACCACGTCCCGGTGCTTGCCGGCCACCTCGACGCCGCGCTCGCGGGCCGTCTCCGTCAGCAGCGTGTCGTCGGCGTCGATCGGCACGCCGACGTGCTCGCGGAACAGGTCGGCGTACTTCGCCCGCGGCCAGGGCGGGGTGAAATCGAGCGTCCGCTCGCCGTAGGCCCGCTGCCGCTTCCCGTCGAGCGCATCGATGGCGGCGAGGATCATGCCCTCGGTCAGGTCCATCATGGTGTGGTAGTCGGCGTACGCCTGGTACAGCTCGAGCATCGTGAACTCGGGGTTGTGCCGCCGGCTGATGCCCTCGTTGCGGAACACCCGGCCGATCTCGTACACCCGCTCCAGCCCGCCGACGAGCAGCCGCTTCAGGTGCAGCTCCAGGGCGATCCGCAGGTACAGATCGACGTCCAGGGCGTTGTGATGCGTCACGAACGGCCGGGCGGCCGCCCCGCCGGCGATCGAATGCAGCGTCGGCGTCTCGACTTCCATGAACCCCTGGCCGTCCAGGTAGGTGCGGATCGCCCGGACGAGCGCCACCCGCTGCTTGGCCCGGCGGACCGTGTCCGGGTTGTAAACCAGGTCGAGGTAACGGTGGCGGAGGCGGAGTTCCTCGGCAGCCAGGCCGTAGAACTTGTCCGGGTGCGGCTCCAGCGACTTGGCCAGAACGGTCAGCCCGTCGGCGAACACGGTCGGCTCGCCGCGGCGGGTCCTGCCGAACGTCCCATCCACGCCGACCAGGTCGCCCAGGTCCAGCAGCTGCACGAGTTGCCAGCCGACCTCGCCGACCTGCTTCTGGCCGGCCATCACCTGCACCCGACTCGACAGGTCGGGGACGCGCTCGACCTCCTGCCCCTCCCGCTCGCCCTTGATCTCGCGGAGGGTCGGTTCGCCGGAGCTGTCCTTCAGGTCGAAGAAGACGACCTTCCCGCCCTCTCGCTTGCTGACCACCCGGCCGGCGATGCGGGCCCGGGGCCGCTCGCCCTCGGGCCGGTCGGCCGGCAGCCGGAGCAGGTCGGCGATACTCATCCGGCCGTCGAACCGGCCGCCCCACGGGTCCAGGCCGAGGGCTTCGATCCGGGCGAGTTTTTCGGCGCGGCTGGCTTCGTGGTCGGTCGATCCGGTGGACACGGCGGCTCTTTCGTGCGGGGTAGGTCAGAGGTGCGACATCAGGATGCGACCGGGATTGTAGCCCGGGTGGGAGTTGTGTCAATTCCAAGGGCGGCTACCGGCCGCCCCGGCCGGGGGTGTACAATTCCCGGTGTTACCATTCTGGAGGCAACACCGTGCCACCCGTCACCGTCGAAGAGGCACAGGCCCGCCTTCCCGACCTGATCGCCGCCGCCCTGCGCGGGGAAGACGTCGTCATCGAGCAGGCCCAGCGCCCCGCCGTCCGGCTAACGCCTGTGGGGACACAGACACCGCGGCCGCGGTTCGGCAGCGCCAGGGGGCTGCTGACGGTCCCGGAGGACTTTGACGCGCCGCTAGACGACTTTCGGGACTACACGGAATGAGAGTCCTGCTCGACACCCACACGTTTCTGTGGTTCATCGCCGGCGACTCCAAGCTGAGCGCCGCGGCCCGTACGCTGATCGAGGACGGCGCGAACGACAAATTGCTCAGCATCGCCAGCCCGTGGGAAATCGCCATCAAGGCGAGCCGCCGGAAGCTGCCGCTGGCGGAGCCATTCCAAGTCCTGATCCCGCGCGAGATCGCCGGCAACGGGTTTATCCTGTTGCCGATTACGCTCGACCACCTGGCGGCGGTGAACACGCTCCCATTCCACCACGCCGACCCGTTCGACCGCCTCACCGCCGCCCAGGCCCTGGTGGAGGGCATTCCCGTCATCAGCGCCGATCCATCCTTCGACGCGTATCACGTCACCCGCCTCTGGTAGGCGGACCGGCTGCCTCACGCCGCCCGCGGCAGGCGGCGGGCGGCGAACCGCGGCGCCACCCGGGCTCGCAACCCGCCCTTCGGCCGGACCACGATCTCCATCTCGATCTCCGGCGGCCCCTGGTCCAGCGCCACCCGGAACCGCTGCAACACCGTCGCTGCCAGCAGCACGATCTGCGCCGTCGCCAGGGCGTTGCCGATGCAGATCCGCGGGCCGCCGCCGAACGGGATGTAAGCGTACGGTGGGATGTCCGCCAACCGGCTCGGGGCGAACCGCTCCGGGTCGAACACGTCGGGGTCCGGGAAGCTTCGCGGGTCGCGGTGGACGACGTACGGGGCGATGAACACCCAGCTGCCGCGGCGGATCGGGTAGCCGCCCAACTCGACGTCCTCGACCACCTCCCGGCCGAACAGGAACCCGGCCGCCGGATACAACCGCATCGACTCCTTCACCACCATCTCCAGGTACCGCAGCCGCGGCAGGTCGCCACCCGTCGCCGGCCGGTCGCCGAGCACGGCGTCCACCTCCCGCAGCACCCGCCGCTCGACCCCCGGGTGCTGCGTCAGCACGTACCAGAACCACGCCAGGGCGGCCGACGTGGTGTCGTGGCCGGCGACGAACAGGGTCGCCGCCTCGTCGCGGATTTCGGCGTCGGTCACCGGGTCGTCCGGGTGGGCGGCCGACGCGGCGGCGAGCATCTGCGACAGGATGTCGTCCCGGGGGCCGTTATCCCTGCGGTCGCGGATGTGCGTCCAGATCAGGTCGTCCACCTGGCGGACGGCCCGCCGCTGGCGGCGTTTGGCCGGCAGCGGCAGCCAGTCCGGCAGCGGCACCGGGGCGTCAGCCTCCCGCTGCATGGCCGTGCGGAAGTCGTGGACGGCGTCCCGCAGCCGGGCTGCCTGGCCGGACAGGTCGGTGTCGAAAACGAGCTTGGCGATGATCTCCAGGGCCAGTTCGTTCATCTCCGCGGCCAGGTCGAACGACTCGCCGGCCGGCCAGCGGTCCAGCCGGCGGCGGGTGTACTCGACGATGGTGGCGGCGTAGCGGCGGAAGTGGCGGGCGTGGAAGCTGCCCTGCACGACCGGCCGGTGCCGGGCCCAGGTGTCGCCCTCGGCCACGACCAGGCCATCGCCCTCGATCTTCCGCAGTGCCCGCATCTGCCGGCCGAGTTTGTGGAAGCTTTTCACCTTCGTCGTCAGCACCTCGCGGATCAGTTCGGGGCGGCTGACGAAGTACAGGCGGACCCAGCCGACGCGGACGTGGGCGAAGTCGCCGTACTCCCGGGCGACGTGCTCGGCGAACGCCAGCGGGTCGGTGCGCAAGGGGCGGTAGAAGGACAGGCCGAACAGCCGGTCCTGAGGTCCGGGGGGGTGGTGACGGGCCATCCGTGGTGGTCCTGAGTGGGGCCAGGGTCGCGGCAGCCGGCCGGCGCACCATAGCCCCGCCCGCACATTCGGAACAGGCCACCTCGCCCGACTCATTTCCGGCCGGGCCGGTCGCCTTTCCCACGTTGCCGATCTTGGGGAGTCGCCGCCGCTTGCCGTAGAATCACGGCCGGTGCGATTGGGTTCACCGGCCGGGTTAGCGGCGGGTTCTGCAATGCCGGGGCAGTCCGCGTCAACCCGGTTGCTTGACCCGCCCGAAATAATCTCTCGCACGGACAATAGGACCATAGCCGGTCCCAGTCAGCACCGGGAGTATTCAGGGATGGACACGGCTGGACTTCGTCGCGGCTTGCTCGTGATCGGCGCACTCGTGGCGGCGACGCCGGCCTGCCGGGCCGTCGAACCCCTGGTGACCAACTACGGCATCGGCACCATCCTGCACCCGCTCCAGCCGGCAGCCGTGGCCCCGTGCAACTGCCCGAAGGAACACATCTACATCTTCGCCGTCAACGGGGTGAACCCGCTCTGCCTGGGGAACTTCAACGGGTTCTGCAACTACCTGAAGGACCAGGGATACTGCCACACCTACTTCGCGCAGCTGTACACCTGCCCGGGCTGGTCGGACCGCATCCGCGAGGTGCGGCGGTGCGACCCACAGGCGAAGATCGTGCTGATCGGCTTCAGCATGGGGGCTAACTGGGTGAAGGCGATCGCCAACGACCTGGCCCAGGATTGCACCCGCGTGGACCTGCTCGTCTACATAGTGGGCGACACCCTCCAAAACACGCCGGCCAGCCACCCGGCCAACGTCTGCCGGATCCTGAACATCCGCGGCAAGGGGCTGATCCTCACCGGCGGCGACCTGATCTGGAACGGGTGCGACATCGACGGCGCCCGCAACTGCAAGGTCGAATGCCGGCACATCCTCGCCCCGAGCCGGCGGGAGACGCTGGAGCTGGTGACGGAGGAGCTGGCCGCCCTGGCGTGCGGCACGCCCCCGCCGGCCGGCTGCCCGTGCCACTGACGCCGGCTACCGCAGCGGCCGCAGTTCGACCTTGCGGAAGTACACCTCCGCCCCCTCCGACTGGAGCAGGATGCGGCCGTTCGTCAGGTTGGCGTTGGTCCCCGCGTTGACGGCCACGCCGTTGACCTTGTAGCTGACGGATGACCCGTCGCAGTCGGCCTCCAGCACGTTCCACTGGCCGACCGGCCGCTCGACGTCCTTCGGCCCGCGGTAGCCCTTCACGTCCTTCCACTCCGGGTCGCGACCGAACCAGTTGATCCGGGCGCCGGCGAACTCCCGGGCCATGCCGCCGGGGCTGAAATAGAACTG
>DASXAN010000933.1:0-1957 GCA_036406755.1 Gemmataceae bacterium | reverse complement strand
GGTCAAGCCGAAGCCGCCGGCGCTGGCGAAGGTCGCGCCCGACTTCGCGCCCCGCGGCCGCACCGCCACCGTGCGGATCGATGGCCAGCACTTCGACGCCGACACCCGCCTCGTCGCCGACAACGCCGACGTGACGGCCCGCATCCTGCCGGCCGGCCGCACGCCGACCGCGGCCCGCGCCGAGATCACGCTGCCGGCGACGCTGCCCGCCGGGGTCGTGCTGCTGACGGCCGAGGGCCACGGCGGCAAGTCGGCCGCGGTGCCGTTCACCGTGGACCGGTTCCCGGCCGTGACCGTCGGCGGGGCCAACGACACGCCCCACCCGGCCGAGCTCGACCGCACACTGGTCGGCACGCTCCAGCGGCCCGGCGACGTGGCCTACTTCCGCTTCATCGCGGCGGCCGGTCAGGAGGTCGGCGTGCAGGCCCAGGCCGCGGCCGGGTCGGGCCTGGCCCCGGTGGTGCAGTGGACCGACGCCACCGGCCGGGTGCTGGCCGAGGGGGCCGGCCTGCTCGGCGTCGTCTGCTCGGAGGCCGGTACGTACACGCTGGCCCTGCGCGACCGCGACTACCGCGGCGGCCCCAATTTCGGCTACCGGCTGTACGTCGGCGCCGTGCCGGTCGTCACCGGCGTCCTGCCGCTCGGCCTCCGCCGCGGGACGGAGCGCACGTTCCATGTCGAGGGCGTTCACCTCGGTAGCCGCACGGCGACGGTGAAGGCTGAGGCGGACGCTGCGCCGGGGACGAAGCTGCCGGTGCCGGTCACGTCGCCGCACGGGCCGGTGCTCGGCTCGCCGACCGTGTCGGTCGGCGAGTTCCCGGAGGCGAGTCCCGGTCAGCCGCTGCCGGTGCCGGGCACGGCCGACGGCGTGCTCGACACGCCGGGGGCGGTCGGCGAGTGGCGGTTCACGGCCCGCAAGGGCGAGCGGCTCGTCGTCGAGGCGCTGGCCCGGCGGTACGGCTCCCCGGTGGACCCGTGGGTGGAGGTCGTGGACAAGGACGGCCGGCCGATCGAGCGGGCCGTCGTGCGGTGCACGGCCAAGACGGTGACGGTCTTGCGCGACCACGACTCGAACCTGCCCGGCATCCGCCTGGAGGCGTGGACCGAGTTCGCCATGGACGACTACGTGCTCGTCGGCCAGGAGCTGGCCCGCATCCGCGAGCTGCCGCGGGGGCCGGACGACGACACGCAGTTCTACGCCGTCGGCGGCGCCCGGTTGAGCTACCTGGGCACGTCGCCGCAGACGCACCCGCTCGGGGCGGCCGTGTACCGGGCGACCATCCACCCGCCGGGAACGAGCTTCGCCCCGAACGGCCTGCCGGTCGTGCCGCTCTACTACCGCAACGACGACGGCGGCCCCGGCTACGGCAAGGACGCGCGGCTCTTCTTCGACCCGCCGGCCGACGGCGAGTACCGGGTCCGCGTCGGCGATAGCCGCGGTGGCGGTGGGCCGCGGCACGCCTACCGGCTGACCGTCCGCCCGCCGCGGCCGGATTACACCGTCAGCTTTTCGCCGACGGCGCCGAAGGTATGGCGGGGCGGGGCCGTGCCGGTGGGCGTGACCGTGTCGCGGGCCGACGGGTTCGACGGGCCGGTGGACGTACGGCTGGACGGCCTGCCGCCGGGGTTCCACGCCGCGGCGGGCCGCGTCGATGCCGAGCAGATGGCCACGGCCCTGGCCGTGTGGGCCGACGCCGACGCGAAGCCGCCGGCGGCCGGGCAGCTCAAGCTCGTCGCCCGGGCGGTGATCGATGGCAAGGAGGTCGAGCACACGGCCAACGGCGGCAAGCCGAGCGTGGTGGACCCAGGCGACATCGTGACGATGGTCGGGCAGCGGGAGGTGGTGATCCGGCCGGGGCAGGAGACATTTTTGGACGTGGCAGTGGAGCGGCGGAACGGGTTCGTCGGCCGCATCCCGCTGGACGTCCGCGGCCTGCCGCACGGGGTGCGGGTGCTG
>DASXAN010000932.1:0-2691 GCA_036406755.1 Gemmataceae bacterium | reverse complement strand
ACCGGGGTTCGCGCCACTCACGCCGGCGGCGGGTTGGTGCCGCCGCGGCGGCGGTTGCCACCGCCCTCGCCGCCCGGCCGACCCTGCCGCTGGCCCATCGGCATCTCGAACGGCTCGCCGGTCAGGTCCTTCCACTTCGCCTTCTGGTCGGCGGTCAGGGTGTCCATCGCCTTGGTCGTGTACTCCTTGTTGATCGTCCGCATCTTCTGCATCGATTCCTGATTGAACCCGCCCTGGCGGAGTTCCTGCATGTCCTTCCGCTGCTCGCCGGCCAGGTTCTTCAGCTTCTCCTTCTGGTCGTCGGTCAGCTTGAGCGTCTTCTCGACGTCCGCGCTGAGGAACACGGCCGGGCCCTGCGTCCGGAGCTGGCTCTGCAGTTCGATCTGCTTGAACCGCTTCAGCTGGTCGCTGCTGAGGATCTTGCTGTCGGCCAGGGCCTTGGTCGCCTCGGCGTTGATCTCCGCCATCTTCTCCGCCACCTTCTCGCGGTCGCCGCCGCCGCCCTGGAACAGCCCCTGCATCTTCTCCCGCATCTTCGGGCCCTGCTCCTCGACGAACGTCTTGAGCTTCTCCTTCTGCTCGTCGGTGACCTTCAGCTCCTTCTGGACGGCCTCGTTGTTGAGCATCATCAGGCCGCCGCCGAACATGCCGCGGCCGCCGCCCTGCCGCTGCCGTTGCTGCTGGGCCGACGCCACCCCGGCCACGCCCACGGCGACGGCCGCCACCAGCACCCACTTGCTCGCGGTTCGCATCGTTGCACCTTCCCCTGGGAAATGGACCACGCCCCCCGGACCGTCGACCGCGGCCGGGGGTGCCTCTGGTTCGGTTCGCTCACCGATTGGAACCCCGCCGGCGGGCGGATGTTTCGCAGGGGTAGAAATACAACCGGCCCGCGGGTTGTAACCCACGGGCCGGATAGAGTTTGCCGCTTGCGGCTATGCGGGCGGTGGCTCGCATAGCCGCAAGCGGCTAAGTATCAGTTGCCGCCACTCTGCCGCACCTTCGTCGGCGGCGGCCCCGCGGGGGCGACCGGGCCGGCCCCGGCCGGCGGCGGCACCATCACCTTCTGCCAGTCCCGGTCCAGCCGCGGCGGGGCAAAGTCTGCCGGCCCCAGCCGGGCGTTGACGTCGATCCTCGGGATGTCCCACTTGATCGGGTTGCCGTTCGGCTGCTCGAACTCGATCTGCCGCGGCAGCATCGTCTGCTGGAACAGCACCAGCCGGGCCTCGGTGAACTCCGCCTTGTCGGCCGCCAGCCGCGGCTTGACCCGCAGGTAGTAGTACCACTTGTCGTTGGGCTTCGGGACCAGCTCCAGCTGGTACCGCCGCTGGGCCTCCTGGGCGCTCATGCCGAACAACAGGCCCAGGAAGTTGTCGTCCACGGCCGGCTGGCCGGGGGCCCGCTGCGGCAGCGTGTGGACGCGGACGACCCTCTGCTTGGGCACGAACTCGTACAGGTAGTTTCCGGTCAGCAGGAACCGCTCGTAGGCGTTCGGG
Source organism: Gemmataceae bacterium (assembly GCA_036406755.1). Classification (GTDB taxonomy): domain Bacteria; phylum Planctomycetota; class Planctomycetia; order Gemmatales; family Gemmataceae; genus DASXAN01. Next base: position 1,195 of record DASXAN010000932.1, on the reverse strand, counting down.
TTGTCCTTCTTCCGCAGGTACAGGTCGGCCCGGTCCGGGCGGAGGAACTTGGCCGTCCCCTCGAACACGTCCTGGGTCTTGACGACGGCGTCGGTTTCGGTGCGGACGACGTCGGCCTGGATGGACTGGATCGCCTTCATCCGCTGCTCCCACTGCTGGAGCAGGGCGGCCAGCTGCGGGTCGTTGGCCGGGACGTTCAGCGGCGGGGTGGCGGCGGCCGGCGGGGCCTGGGCGGGCCGGCCGGCGGGCGGTTGCTGGGCAACCAGGGCGGACGCGGCAAACAGCACGATCGTCAGGGACCAGCCGGGGGCGCGCATGGGCCGTCCTCCTGAGGGGGAGCGGATTCGGGCGCGGGTCTTATAGCACGCGCCAGCAACCGATGACAAGGTTAGCCGCGACGCGGAGTCTTCGGAGCGGAGCGCTCGCAAGCGCTGGCGCGCTCCGCTCCGCGGACTCCGCGTCGCGGCTAACCGAGAAACCCCAATTTCTCCATCCCCTCGGCAAAATCCGCGAACACCACGTCCGCCTCGCCGGCGAACGGCCACGTCCGGCCATGCGTCACCAGGGCCGTCCGCGTCCCCGCCCGCCGGCCGACCTGCACGTCGTAGATGTAATCGCCGACCATCAGCACCTCCACCGGCCGGAATCCCCACGCCACACAGATGTGTGTCAGCCCGTCCGGCTGCGGCTTGTACGGGGCGTCGTCCCGGGACATGACCGGGTCGAACGCCGTCAGCCCGCACCGGGTCAGGGACGCCACGGCCGCCGCCCGCGAGTTGCGGGTCAAGACCGCCCGGCGGACGGCGCGTGCGTCGAGCCACCCCAGGAATTCCGGTACGCCGGGCAACACCTCGCTGGCGTCGGCGGCCGCCAGTTCGTGACGGTCGAGGATCATCCACGCCCGATCCTGTTCGGCCGGAGGCAATCGCTCCAGCGCTTCTAAAAGCGGCGTGCCCGGCGGCAGGCCGATCTCGCGGCGGATCGCCTCGAAGTCCAGCCGCTGGTGAATGAGCGTGCCGTCCAGGTCGAATACGACCCCGCGGACCGGGAGGGTTTGGCCAGTCGTCATCGCGGACATTTTCGGACTTTCCCGCACAACGGGCAGAGCTTCGCCAAAGTTCCCCGCCCCCGGCGGCCGATGTCTGTCTTAATTGAATTCTCCCCTCTCGCCTTGTGGGAGAGGGGACGGGGGTGA
>DASXAN010000931.1:0-5352 GCA_036406755.1 Gemmataceae bacterium | reverse complement strand
TTCGGAATCCCGGCGGTGCGGGCCGTACCCGTTCGCCCGGTCGGACCGGCCGTGCGGGAACCGGTCCGGCGGGCGATTGCCAGCCCTTTCCCAGCTTGCCTCGGCCGCGCCCGCACGACCGCTGCGACCGTTCCGGTCGCTCGCCCGGTCCGGAGAACCGGCTTGACCCAAGGGGGTCGATGTGCCATTCTCCGCCCGCGCGCCGAACTCCCAGCCAGAGTCGGCACTCGGGACCGGGCCGGTCCGGCCGCACGGGGACAGGGACGGGGACGCTCGAGCAAAGGAGTGCCGAACATGACCCACGGATTCCGCTTCCGCCGTTGGGCAGTCCGGCTGGCCGCGGCCGGTGCCGTGACCGTCACCCTGGCCGGCCGCGCGCCGGCCGGGGAGTGGCCGGTGCCGTGGCCGCCGCCGGCCGACAACAACCCGCCGCCGACCGACAACCCGCCGCCGCCGCCGGGCGACACGAACCCGCCGCCCGGCACCGGCCAGCCGCCGCCGGACAACCCGCCGCCGATCGACGTGCCGCCCGGCACCGGCCAGCCGCCGCCGGTTGACGTGCCGCCGGTGCCGCCGCCCGGCGGGCCGCCACCGGGCGGGAACACGCCCGAGCCGGCGTCCGCCGTGCTGGGCTTGTGCGGCGTCGCGGCCGGCTTGATCGCTTGGCGGCGCAAGCGCGCGAGTTAGGTCGCAGGTCGAAACATGCACACCCGCGAGGCTGGCCCTCGCGGGTGTGGTTTTGCGCAAAGCGAAGCGGCCGGCGGGATGGTTTCCCGCGGGCCGCTTCTGTTGACTCGACGAGTCTGATTACGCCGCCATGCGGGTCTGGCCGCGGGCGAACGCGGCGACGGCGTCCACCACCCGCTCCTGCTGGGTCGGCGTAATCTCCGGGAAGATCGGCAGGGCGATGACGTCGCGGCAGGCGGCCTCGCTCACCGGGAACTCGCCCGCCCGGTGGCCGAGCTGCCACAGGCACCCTTGCAGGTGCAACGGCACCGGGTAGTAGACCTCGCAGCCGATCTTCTCCGCCTGGAAGTGCTTCACCAGCGCATCCCGCCGCGCGCCGGCGACGCGGCAGACGTACTGGTTGAACGTGTGCCGCCGGTCGGGCCGGCGGACCGGCCGCGTCAGGAACCCGTCCAGCCCGCGGCCGGCGATCAACTCGTCGTACCGACCCGCCGCCGCCCGCCGCCGCTCGATCCACGAGTCGACGTGCGGCAGCTTCACCCGCAGGATGGCGGCGTGCAGCGCGTCCAGCCGGGCGTTCCAGCCGAGGACGGGGTGGTGGTACTTCGGCTTCATGCCGTGGACGCGGAGCGTCACCATCCGCTCGGCCCACTCCGGGTCATTCGTCACGACCATGCCGGCGTCGCCGTAGGTGCCGAGGTTCTTGGTCGGGTAGAAGGACAGGCAGGCGACGGCCCCGAGGGTGCCGGTTCGCTTGCCCTGGTAGTCGGACCCGAACGCCTGGGCGGCGTCCTCGATGACCGGTAGGCCGTGCCGCTCGGCCACGCGCCAGAGGGCGTCCATGTCGCAGCATTGGCCGTACAGATGGACCGGCAGGATCGCCTTCGTCCGCGGCGTGACGGCCCGCTCCACGGCGGCCGGGTCGATGTTGTACGTGTCGGGGTCGATGTCCGCGAACACCGGCCGGGCGCCGGTCCGCACGACCGAGCCGGCCGTGGCGAAGAAAGTGAACGGCGGCAGGATGACCTCGTCGCCGGGGCCGACGTCGAGGGCGTGCAGGGCCAGGGACAGGGCGTCGGTCCCGGACCCGCAGCCGACGGCGTGGGCGGCCCCGCAGTAGTCGGCCACCTCCCGTTCCAGGGCCGCCACCTCGGGGCCGAGGATCGCCTGCCCGGAGGCGAGGACCCGGAGCACGGCCGCCTCGATCTGCGGCTGCAGCGCGCGGTATTGCGTTTGAAGGTCACAGAGCGGCACCGGCACGAGCCGTTCCGTCTGCATGGCCGACTCCTTTCGCCGCCTCAACCCCGGTCCGTGGGGTGAGCCTCTTCCGTTCGTCCGACCGAGCCGCCACGGTACGGACGGCGGGCGGGGGTGTCAATGGTGGTTGGGTAGCCGGGCGGCGGGCTGGCGAGCTGGTGGAAGGCGAAAGCAACCTAACTCCCCAACCGCCAATGCCTGACAGCACTTCGCCTTGACCGCCGCGCCTCGCCACAGCATAATCCGCCCCGCTTTCGGCCGCCCCGGACCCGCGGGAGTCGCGATGAGCTCGATCCTGCCGTATCCGAAACCGTCGATCCCCGACGACCTGCGGCGGCAGCTCGACCGCCTGCCGCCGGCCGAGCGGGTCGAGGTGGTACGGTCCCTGCTGGGCGAGGCGGCCTGCCGGCAGCTCGGCATCTTCCCGCTGCCGCAGGGGTTCAAGCTGTCGGTCGTCATGCCGGTGTACAACGAGGTGTCGTGGCTGGTCGAGGTTCTCCGCCGTGTCCGGGCCGTGCCCGTCCCGAAGGAGATTATCATCGTCGACGACTGCTCGACCGACGGCACCCGCGACCTGCTGCGGTCGATGGAGGGCGACGACGACCTCCGCATTCTTTATCAGCCGGTCAACCGCGGCAAAGGGGCCGCGGTCCGCACGGGACTGGCACACGCCTCCGGCGACGTGGTGTTGATCCAGGACGCGGACCTGGAATATGACCCGGCCGAGTACCCGCGGCTGATCCAGCCGATCGTGGACGGCCGGGCGGACGTGGTCTACGGCTCGCGGTTCATCGGCGACCAGCACCGCGTGCTCTACTTCTGGCACCGCGTCGGCAACGCCGTGCTGACGGCGCTCTCGAACGTCTTCACCAACCTGAACCTGACCGACATGGAAACCTGCTACAAGGTCTTCCGCCGGGAGGTGGTCCAGGGGCTCGTGCTGAAATCGAACCGGTTCGGCATCGAGCCGGAACTGACCGCGAAGGTCGCCCGCCACCGCAACCCGGCGTGGCGGGTGTACGAGGTGCCGATCAGCTACTCCGGCCGGACTTACGAGGAAGGCAAGAAGATCGGCCTGAAAGACGCTTTCACCGCCCTCTACTGCATCGTCCGCTACTGGCTCATGGACTGAGCCACCTCGGCGACCCGCTTCGCGGGTACTCCGGCCGCCAAGAACGCCAAGAAGGAATCACAAATGATGCGATCCCGCGGCTTCTACGCGCTTCTTCTTTGCGCCCTCGGCGGCTTGGCGCGGGCTTCCGATCTGCGACCGCTTGAGGACGCCCCGCTGCATGCCGTGCAGTTCGTGGACAAGCAGGAGGGCTGGGCGGCCGGGGCGGACGGCGTCGTCTGGCACTCGATCGACGGCGGCAAGCACTGGGAGCGGCAGCCGACCGGGACGCGGGCCGCCCTGCGGGCGGTCCACTTCCTCAACCCGTACACCGGCTGGGCCGTCGGCCGGGAGGAACTGCCCCATGCCGGCGGAAGCGCCGGCGTCATCCTGTTCACCGACGACGGCGGGCTGAAGTGGAGCCGCCTACCCAGCCCACCGCTGCCAGGCTTGAACTGCGTCCGCTTCTTCGACGACCGGACCGGGCTGGTGGCCGGCGACGGGTCAGACCTGTTCCCGTCCGGCCTGTTCGCCACCAATGACGGCGGCCGGTCGTGGCACCCCGCCCCCGGCCCCCGCTGCCCGGGCTGGCTGGCGTGCGACTTCCGCGACCCGCAGACCGGCGTGATGGCCGGCGCCTGGGGCCGCCTGGCAACCCTCCGTGACGGGATGTTCAACCCGGCCGACGTGGACAAGCTCGGCGGCCGCGGGGTGCGGGCCGTCCGCGCCCAGGGCCGGCGGGCCGTCGCCGCCGGCCAGGGCGGACTGGTCCTGTTGAGCCAGGACAGCGGCGGCGACCGGTGGGGCTTCGCCGACCTGCGGCTCGCGCCCGAGGTCATGGCCGGGTGCGACTTCGACGCCGTCGCCCTGGTCGATCAACATATCTGGGTGGCCGGCCGGCCCGGCTCCGTCGTGTTCCACAGCCCGGACTTCGGCCGAACGTGGGAGGCGCTGCCGACGGGCCAACCGCTGCCGCTGCATGCCCTGCACTTCCACGACGCCCAGACCGGCTGGGCAGTTGGCGAGTTGGGAACAGTCCTGGCGACGACCGACGGCGGCCACACCTGGACGGCCCAACGCCGCGGCGGCCAGCGGGCGGCCGTGCTGTTCGTCCACGCCCGGCCGGACCGGGCGACTCTGGAGACGGTCGCCGCCCTCGGGGCCGAGGAGGGCTACCTGACCGCGGCCGTGCGCGTCGCCGCCGCCGACCCGGCCACGGCCGACTTCAAACATGCCGCCGACCCGGCCCGGTGGATCGCCGCCCAGCGGCGGGCCGGCGGGGCCGCCGGCGACTGCCTCGGCTTCCCGCTGCCGGAGCACTTCGGCGACGCCGACCGGGCCGAACTTGCCGCCGCCTGGGACCGCTCGCCGTCGCAACTCGTCCGCCAGCTTGCGCTGCTCATCCGCACCTGGCAACCGGAAGTCGTCGTCACGGATTACGCCGCCTCCGCGGCCCCGGAAGCACTGGTGGCCGATGCCGTCCGCGCCGCGTTCGACCGCGCCGCCGACGCGCAGGCGTTCCCGGAGCAGTTGCACGTTTTCCACCTGGGGCCGTGGCAGGTGAAGAAGCTGTACGGCGTCTGGGAGGGCACCGGCCTGGTGCCGACCGTCGTCCGCGCCGCTGAGCCGCGCCGCCGCATCGCCGACACGCCGCGGGACTACGCCGCCCCCGCCGCGGCCCTGCTCGCCGATCAGCCGACCGAGCTGCCGGCCCAGCGGTCGTACCGCCTGCTGGCGTCCGTGCTGCCGTCTTCGGAAGGCAGCGGCGACCTGATGGCCGGCGTCGCTCTGGCCGCCGGCGGCGCCGCCCGCCGCCCGCTCCCGGCGGAGGATGTCGACCCGGACCGCCTGGCCGAAACCGAAAAGGCGCTGCGCGAGCGCCGCAACCTGCAAGTCCTCAGCCAGCCCGACTGGGGCAAGCTATCGGACTCCGGCGCGCTGCTGGCGCAAATCGCGCCGGCGCTGGCCAAGCTGCCGCCCGAGCAGGGGGCCACGGCCGCGTTCGCCATCGCCAGCCGGTACGCCCAGGCCGGCCAGTGGCACCTGGCCCGTGAGGCGTTCCTGCTGATGGTGGACCGCTACCCGACACACCCGCTCGCCGCCGACGCTTACCGCTGGCTCGTCGCGTTCCACTCGTCCAGCGAGGCCCGGCGGCGGGAGGAGCTGGGCCAGTTCCTGATCCTGACGACGACCGACATCCACCAGGCCGCCCACACCACCACTCGCGACGACCCGGTCACGGCCGGCATCCGTCGGGTAGACGCCCGCGGCCTGTCCGAGACTGAACTGCGGCACCA
>DASXAN010000930.1:0-4177 GCA_036406755.1 Gemmataceae bacterium | reverse complement strand
CTTCGAGGGGAGCGCTCTCGAGCGCTCCCCTCGAAGACTCGGGTCGCGGCGTCACGGGGAATGGTTGATCTCAACTTGCACGCCCCGCCGATTATTGCGAAGCTACACCCAGTCGACCGGATCACCCCCATCGCAACAGGGGCCATCGAAGCATGTCCGCGTTCATGCACTTCGTCACGAACGACTGGTACTTCGCCATCCCGATGTTCCTGATGTCGTTCACGGCCGTCACGCTCGTCGTCTGGCGAATCCTTCTGAACCGTGACGCCAAGACGAACCTGAACCAGTTCCTGCCGGCGTTTCAGAAGGCGCTCGACGCGGACGGCCCGGACGCCGCCCTGGCGTTCGCCCGCAAGCAGAAGGGCGTCATCGCCAAGAAGCTATTCCCGGCCGGGCTGGAGACGCGGCCGCAGGGCGTCTCGGCCATGCGGCGGGCGATGGCCAGCATCATCGACCTCGAGATCGTCCCGGACCTGAACTTCCTCCTCGCCCCGATCCTGGCGGTTGGCAAGATCGCGACGATGGTCGGCCTGCTCGGCACGGTCATCTCGATGATCAACACGTTCAGCGCCATCAGCCAGGAATCGAACGCGACGGGCGTGGCGTCCCACAGCCGGGAGATCGGCCTGGCTCTGTTCGCCACCGCGCTGGGCCTGATTACGGCCATCCCGCTGGTCTTCTCGCACGTGCTGTTCAAGGATTGGATCGCCCGGTACGAGCTGAAGATGCAGTCGGCCGCGCAAAAGCTGCTGGTCATGCTCCAGAACCGCCGGGAGACGGCCGACCGGCCGGTGATGCCGACCGTGGCCCCGGCGCGGGTCGGGTAAGGGTCGCGCCACATGGCGAAACAACATCGCGGCTACGACGTCTGGCTGACCGCGGCCAACCGCGTGTACCGGGCCGTCCCCTACGACGTGCTCACCGACTGGCTCCAGCAGGGCCGGGTCGTCGCCGGCGATCGCGTCCGCGCGGATGCGGCCGCCGACTGGCAGCACGTGGCTGACCTGCCGGCGTTCGCCGCGTTCCTGCCGCGGGCCGAGCCGGATGTGCCAGCCGACGCGGCCGAAGCGTTCGAGCCGGTGACACTTCCGATCGTCCCGTCCCGCCGTCGGGACGACGACGACGACGACGTGGACATGATCCCGCTCATCGACATCAGCCTGGTGCTGCTCATCTTCTTCATGATGACCGCGACCGTCGCGGTCAGCGGGGCCAGCATCGACACGCCGCAGACGTACAACGGCGTCAGCCTGACGACCGACCCGGCCATGTTCTGGATCGGCGTCGACCGGGCCGAGAATGGTGCCCCGATCTACTCGATCGGCCAGGGTGACCACCCGGCGGCGCCGGGTGACGAGAAGCTGACGCTGCCGCAGGTGCTGGAACGGCTCGACGCCAACCTCAGGCGGGCCGGCACCGGCTGCCCGGTGCGAGTGGCCGGGCACAAGCGATTGCCGTTCGGGGCGGTGCAGCAGTTGACGGCGGAACTCGAGAAGCGCCGCGGTCGCACCGGCGTTACCGACATCAAGGCCGAGGTGAACGAGAAGTCGTCATGAGGTATTCGGTCCGCCACGAGGGCTCGCCGCAGTCGGTGGGCGACCTGTCCGCCGGGGCTGTCGCCGCCGGCTTGCGGGACGGGCGGTGGGAGTCGACCGACGAGGTTCGCGGCGAAGGCGACGGCGGGTGGGTCGCACTGGAAGACCACCCGCGGTTCGCCGAAGAGGCCGCCGACGTCCTGCCGCCGCCGCGGAAGCACCACCCGGACGAGACGCGGCTGGACATGAACCCGCTCATCGATGTGGCGCTGGTGCTGCTCATCTTCTTCATCCTGACGACCACCTACGAGACGATCCGCAAGGTGCTCGACCTGCCGGGGGCCTCGACGAAGGCCCCGGGGCAGATCACCAAGGTCCGGCCCGAGGACGCCAAGAAGCTGACGATCTGGGTGACCGCCCGCCAGGAGGGCGGACAGCCCAAGATCAAGGTGGAGGACAAGTCGGTCGACCTGGGCGAACTGGACACGACCCTGCGGCGGGCGGTCGTGGACTCGAAGAAGACGACCCTGCTGCTCGACGCGACGCCCGACGTGGACTACGGCGTCGTCATGGCGATCATGGACGCGGCGCGGGGCGCCGGCGTGACCAAGACCCTGATGGTCGAACAGCCGCCGGCGAAGAAGTGAGCCGGCGGCCTCACTGGTACTGCTGGTCGGTGACGACCACCTCGTAGCCGCTGCCGCGCATGAGAATCTGGAACCGGGTCTGGTGGATTTCCGACTCCTTCCGGTTGCGGAATGCCAATTCCTTGCGGAGCAGTTCCTTCTCGAACTCGTACGGGAACAGGGCCACGATCTGTTCCGGGACGAAGTCCAACCCGAGTGCCCGCGCCAGCTGTTCGACCGAGTCCCGCTTGTCGTCGATCCAGAAGATGCGGTTGAGCTTCTGCAAGTCTTCGCCGACCGGTTTGACCGGCCGGCGCATCAGGTCCTTGACGCACTTCAACTCACCGTCCGGCGTGCGGAACGCCAGGATCGCTCCCAGGCTGTGGAGCTGCTGAAGGTAGTCGCCGCCGGACTGCGTGTTGAACGTGATCGTCCACCGCAGCTTTCGCTTGGTCCGCTCGTTCAGCGTGCCCGACCCCGGCTTGTTGCCGGTGCCACCCTGGTCGCCGCCGCCGGACCCGCCGTCGGCGCCAGGGGTACCCGTCCCGTCGCCGGCCATCAACGCCTTCCGCATCCGCTTGTCGAGTTTGGAAAGCTGTTCGAGGGCCTTCGTTCCCCGCTCCGTGAACTTGGCCAATTCGCGCTCGGAGTCCTTGTCCAAGGTGACGTCGTTGAGCAGATCCTTCGGCGTGATCTGGAGACCCTTGATGTCGTGGAGGGGTTCCTCCGGCCGCTGGGCGTCCGGGGGCAATTCGTCTGCGGTCGCCGCCTCAACTAAGGGGTCGCCGCCGGTGCCGACGCCGGGGGTCTTCCCGGTGCCGGCCGTCCCGCCGCTGCCCACGTCACCGAACTGGATCGTCTCGATCGGCATCTCGTCGGAGCCGCCACGCGCCACGACCCACGCGACCACCACGACCAGCACGACCGCCAGCGTGTGCCACGCCAGCGACGCCAAGCTGGAAATCGGCAATTCGTGGTGCGGCGAGTACTTGACCCAGAACTTCGGTTCCGGCGGCTGCTGAGTCGCGGTGGGCGACGTCTTGGTGGCCATGATGCACCCGGACATGAGGGTGGCGGAAGCGCTGCTCTATCCTCAAGACTAACCGCGTCAGCCACGGTCTGCCAGGGGAAATGAAGAAGCCGCTTGCGGCCTGGCGATCGCCAGGCCGCAAGCGGCTTCTTCGGGTCGGCGGTCGCGCCGACTTCACTTCTTCACTTCAAACTCGGCGTCGATCACGTCGTCGTTGCCGGACCGGCCGTCGCCACCGGGCGGGGCGCTGGGCCCGGTCGGGCCGGTCGCGCCACCCGCGCCGCCCGGCCCACCCTGGGTGTACAGGTGCTGCGACATGGCGTGGGCGGCCTGGTCCAGGTCGCCGATCGCCCGCCGCAGGGCGGCCACGTCCTCGCCGGTCTGGGCCTGCTTGACCTTTTCGATCGCCGCCTGGATCGGGGCCTTGTCCGACTCCTTGATCTTGTCCCCGCTGTCGCGGAGCAACTTCTCGAGCTGATACACTTTGGAGTCGGCCTCATTGCGGGCGTCGATCAGCTCCTTCTTCCGCTTGTCCTCATCCGCGTGGGACTCGGCGTCGCGCCGCATCCGCTCGATCTCGTCCTGCGACATGCCGCTGGAACCCTCGATGCGGATCTGGTTCTGCTTGCCGGTGCCGCGGTCCTTGGCCGACACGCTCAACACGCCGTTGGCGTCGATGTCGAACGTCACCTCGATCTGCGGCGTCCCCCGCATGGCCGGCGGGATGCCGTCCAGGTGGAACGTGCCGATCAGTTTGTTGTCCCGTGCCATCGGCCGCTCGCCCTGGTACACCTTCACCTCGACCGACGGCTGGTTGTCGGCGGCCGTGGTGAACGTCTCCGTCGCCTTCTTCGGGATGGTCGTGTTCCGGGGAATCATGGCCGTCATCACCCCGCCGAGCGTCTCGATCCCCAGCGTCAGCGGCGTCACGTCCAGGAGCAGCAGCTCGGACTTCGACCCGAGCAGCAGCTGCGCCCCTTGGATGG
>DASXAN010000929.1:0-2030 GCA_036406755.1 Gemmataceae bacterium | reverse complement strand
CGCCCCGCGCTGGCCCCCCTCACCCCCAACCCCTCTCCCACAAGGGGAGAGGGGAGAACTATCAATCAGTCCGCATAAATCCGCGTCGACTCCTCCTTCGACACCGGCTCGGTCACGCCGGCGCTGGTGGCCCGCGCCTTGAAGTGGACCGTGCCCGCCGCGGCGCACTTGAGCGTCACCTTGTATACCGCGTCCGCCTTCGGGGCCAGCCGCGGCAGCGGGTCGAACGCCAGCTCGCCGTTCTCCATCCGCACCGCCGTCGGCCCGGTGGCCGACTTGTACGCCACCTTCTCCGCCGGCAGCGTGCACACCACCTTCACGTCCGTCTCCGTGACGGACCCGGTGTTGGTGACGCGGACCTCGTACACCACCTCGCCGTTGACCTCGACCGGGTCCTCCAGGTCGGACACTTCAACCTGCAAGGCCGACAGCCCCTCGACCCGGGTCGCCGCCTCGCCCTCGACCTTCAGCCCGCGAGACGCCTGGGCGGCCACCTTTTGGGCGAACTCGCCGGTGGCGACGCACATGACCTCGACGTTCACCTCCCGCATCTGCCCCGGGCCGACCTCGCCCAGGAACCACGACACGGTCCGGGTCGCCCCGTCGTGCTGCCCGCCGCCGTCGGCGGTGACGAACTTGAACCCGGCCGGCAGCACGTCGGCCACCGTCACGTTCGACGCCGGGGCGTCGCCCGGGTTGGTCACCTTGATCGTGTAGACGGCCTTGCGGTCCACATACCGCAGCTTCGGCCCCTTGGCCTCCACGTCCAGCCGCGGCATGCTGACCGGGAACGCCAGCCGGTCCACCGACCGCAGCCCGCCGTCGCACTCGGCCGTGGCCGTGCACGACTGCTCGCCGCCGGCCTTGGTCAGGCAGACGACCTGGACCGACCGGGACTCATTCGGCCCGAGGTTGCCCAGCGGGAACTCGACCTTCGCCCCGCGGGGGTGGTCCAGCCCGGGCGACAGGTCGGCGGCGACGCGGACGTTCTCGCACGGGCCGTCGCCGGGGTTGGTCACGGTCAGGGTGAACGCGGCCGGGTCGCCGACGAGCACCTTGTCCGGGCCGACCGCCTTGACGGCCAGCTTCGGCTCGCGGACCTTGACCTTCATGGCCGTCGCCCCGGTGAACGTCACCCACGCCTGGGCGGCGATGTCCCCGCGGGCGGCGGCGGCCAGCCGCAGCCGTAGCGCCTTCTCCTCCTTCGGCTGGAGCGTGCCGACGTCCCACGACAGGACGTTGTCCTCGATCATCGGCTTCGGCTCGGCGGTCAGGACGCTGGCGGCCCCGGCCAGGCGGACGCGGACGAGCACCTGCTGGACGGCCACGTTGCAGGTGTTGCGGACGATGACGGCGTAGTCGTTCGGCTGGCCGACCTTGGCCGCGACCGGGCCGGCCCACTCCACGGACACGGCCGGCTCCTGCCGCCCGGTCGGGCCGACGTTCTCCAGCGCCCCGTCGGCGGCCGGCTGGCCGGTGATCAGGGCGGCGGCCGGCGTGACCGGGGTGGCGGCCGGCGTGGTCGGGATCGGCGCCGCGGTCGGGGCCGGGGTCGTCGGCATTGGGGTGGTCGGCATCGGGGCCGTCGGGGCCGGCGCCCCGGCCGGCGGGGTCGGCGGCACCGGCGTCGGGATCGGGGCGACCGGGGCCGGCACCGGGACGGTGCCGGGCGTGACCGGCATGACCGGCGGCGGCATCGGCACGCCGTTCTGGATGGTCGGCAGGTGGACCGGGGCCGGGGCCGGCTGCGGCGCCTGCGGCGTCTGGGCCATTGCGAGGGCCGCCCAACCGACCGCCACCACGCCCAGCGCGACCAGGCTCGCCGGGCCGTACGTCCTCTTCATCGTCTCGTCTCCTCCCGACTGCAGGGCCCAAGTGCCGTTGGCTCGGTCGGAGCCGGCCTGACGCGGCGACTCCGAATGGGCGGCGTGTATACCCGACGGCGGGGGCCGGTCAAGGCGGAGTGTGCCGGAGTCGAGGAAAGGGTGGGGGGTTAGTGAACCGGGGCGAGCGGCGGGGCTTGTCCCCGC
>DASXAN010000928.1:0-6425 GCA_036406755.1 Gemmataceae bacterium | reverse complement strand
CGGCGGCGGCCTGAGGCGGCGGACCCTCTCCGACGCCCAGCCGGCCGTCGGCGGGCCCGACCTGGACCTCCTGGCCCTCAACGAGGCCCTCGACCGCCTCGCCGACCGCGACCCCCGCCAGGCCGAGCTGGTCAAGCTCCGCTTCTTCGCCGGGCTGACGATCGAGGAGGCGGCCGAGGCGCTGGGCATCGCCACGTCCACCGCCGACGACGACTGGGCCCACGCCCGCTGCTGGCTGCGGCTGGAGATGGGCGCGGCGGGCGGCCGGCCGTGAGCGGCCCGGCGGAAAATCCGCCGGGGAATTTCTTCCCGGATTTCGCACTACTGGAGAACGCGGAATCGCCATCGGCCGGGTGAGGTGTCGTATGCGCGGGGCGCGGCCCGACGAGAAGACCATCTTCAACGCCGCCCGCCGGCTGGGCCGGCCGGACGCCCGCCGCCGCTACCTGGAGCGGGCCTGCGGCGCGGACCCGGCCCTGCACGCCCGCGTCAACGCCCTCCTGCGGGTCCACGACGAGGACGGCAGCTTCCTCACGGCCCCCGCGGTCGGGTTCGCCGACACGATCGGCGACGAGCCCCGGCTCGCCCCCGGCGCGGCGGTCGGCCCGTACACCCTGCTCGGCGAGCTCGGCATGGGCGGCATGGGCGTCGTCTACCTGGCCGAGCAGGACCGGCCGGTCCGCCGGCAGGTGGCGCTGAAGGCCATCCGCCCCGGGACCGACTCGCGGCAGGTGCTGGCCCGGTTCGAGGCCGAGCGGCGGGCGCTGGCCCTGATGGACCACCCCAACATCGCCCGCGTGTTCGACGCCGGGACCATGCCCGGCGGCCGGTCCTACATCGTCATGGAGCTGGTCCGGGGCGTGCCGATCACCCGCTACTGCGACCAGAACCGGCTGACGCCCCGCCGCCGGCTGGACCTGTTTTTGCAGGTCTGCCGCGGCGTCCAGCACGCCCACCAGAAGGGGGTCGTCCACCGGGACCTGAAGCCGTCGAACATCCTGGTGACCCTCTACGACGGCAAGCCGGTGCCCAAGATCATCGACTTCGGCCTGGCCAAGGCGGTCGGCCGGCCGCGGGCCGACAGCACCCTCGCGACGGGGTTTGTCGTCGGCACCCTCGAATATATGAGCCCCGAGCAGGCCGACCCAGGGCGGCACGGCATCGACACCCGCTCGGACATCTACTCCCTCGGCGTGCTGCTCTACGAGCTGCTGACCGGCTCGACGCCGCTGTCGCGGGGCTGGGACCGGGACGCCGGGCTGGCGGACGTGCTGTTACGGATCGGCGGCGAGGAGCCGCCCCAGCCGAGCGCCCGCCTGCGGGCCGCCGCGGACCTGGCGGCGATCGCCGCCGCCCGCGGCCTCGACCCCGGCCGGCTGGTCGGCCGGGTCCGCGGCGACCTGGACTGGATCGTGATGAAGTGCCTGGAGAAGGACCGGGCCCGCCGGTATCAGACCGCCGACGGGCTGGCCCGGGACGTCGAGCGGCACTTGGCCGACGAGCCGGTCGAGGCGTCGCCCCCGAGCCCGGGTTACCGGCTGCGGAAGTTCGCCCGCCGGCACCGGGCGGCCCTGGCCGCGGCCGCGGCGTTCGGGCTGCTGGTCCTCGGCGGGGCCGGGGCCTGTGGCTGGCTGGCGGTGCGGGCGACCACCGCCGAGCGGGCGGCGGTCGCCGAGCGGGACCGAAAGGAGGCCGCCCGCCGGTACGCCCGGCAGGCGCTCGACAAGCTGACCGACGAGACGGTCGAACGGCTGCTAACCCGCCAGGCCCGGGTGACCGACGACGACCGCGGGTTCCTCCGCCAGGTGCTCGCGCTGCACGAAGAGTTCGCCGCGGCCGAGCCGGACAGCCCGGAGGACCGGGCGGGCGTCGCCGACGCCCGGTTCCGGGTCGGGTTGATCCGCCACCGGCTCGGCGAGTTCGCCGCGGCCGAGGAGGCGTACCGGGCGGCGATCGACCTCCAGCGGCCGCTGGCCGACGAGTACCCCGGCCGGCTCGAGTACCGCCGCGACCTCGGCCGCAGCCACCTCAAACTGGGCAGCCTGCTACGGGTCACGGGCCGGCCCCGGCAGGCCGAGGAGGCCTATGCGGTGGCCGTGGCCGTCGCCCGGGCGCTGGCCGACGAGCACCCCGGCGAGCCGGAGTACCGCCGCGACCTGGCCGCCGCCCACAACAACCTCGGCAACGTGCTGGCGGCCACCGGCCGGCCGAAGGAGGCCGAGGCGGCCCTCCGCACCGCCGTCGACCTCCTCGAGAAGGTCGTCGCGGTGCCACCCGCCCGGCCCGACGACCGCCGGCTGCTGGTCGGCAGCTACCAGAACCTCGCCGCCCAGCTCCTCGAGACGGGCCGCCCTGGCCCGGCCGAGGACTGTTACCTCAAGGCCCGGGACCTTCTCCAGAAGCTGGCCGCCGAGTTCCCCGACCAACCCGACTACCGCTGCGCCATGGCCCAATACCTCAACGACCTCGGTGCCCTCTACACCGCCACGCGCCGCCGGCCGCAGGCGGAGGAGTCGTTCCGCGCCGCCGCCGCGGCCCTGCAGAAGCTCACCGACGAATACCCGACCCGGCCGGAGTACCGCAAGCGCCTGGCCGCCAGCCGGTCCAACCTCGGCAACCTGCTCAGCCGGATGAAGCAGTACCGGCCGGCCGAGGAGGCGTACCTCGCCGCCCGCGACGCCTACGTCCGGCTCGCAGCCGACTACCCGCAAGTGTCCGAGTACGAGAGCGACCTGGCCAAGGCAGTCGTCGGGCTGGCCTTGCTCAAGAGCATCGGCAAGGACGACCCGGCCGCCCTGCGGCTGGTCGAGGAGGCCCTGCCGCACGACCAGGCCGCCCTCCGCGCCGAGCCGAAGAACCCGACCTTCCGTGAGGCGTACCGCACCCACCGGGCCATCCTCGCCGAAGTGCTCGGCGACCTCGGCGACCACGCCCGGGCGGCCGACGCGGCCGACGAACTGGTCCGGGTCGGCTACGACCCGGCCGCGGACGCGGTCACCGCCGCCTGGGTCGTCGTCCGCTGCGTGCCACTCGCCCACGAGGACGGCCGGCTGACTACCGACCGGCGAGAGGAACTGGCCCGGTCGTATGCCGACCGGGCGGTGGCCCACGTCCGAACCGCCGTCCGGCACGGCTACCGGGACGCCGCCCGGCTGGCCACCGACCCTGCCTTCGCCCCGATCCGGTCCCGTGACGATTTCCAGTCCTTGCTCCGGGAACTCCGCCCCGTCGGCTCCCAGTGACCACGTGAACCGCGGCCGTCCATGTCCCCGCCGCCGGCCGGCGCCGTCCGGTCTGAACTCAAGGCAACCGCGTGCCGCCCCGCCATGCCGTTTAACCCCGTCGTGGCGATCCGGCTGACGCCATACTACGCCCGGCTCGCGGGCTGGGCCGATCTCTGTGGGAGGGTCTTCGCCGTGCTCGGCTTCCGCACCCGGCCCCCGACCGCCGGCGAGTTCGTCGCCGCCGCCCGCCGCTGGCAGCTCGATCACCCGCCGCTCGCCGCGGACGGGCTATTGGGTCCGGCGACGTGGGCGACACTGGCGCCGGCGGTCCGGGCGTACCGCGGGCGGGTCGCTGCCGGCACCCGCCCTGACTGGCTGGACCCGCCGTCGCGGAAGTTCGCGCGCACCGCCACGACCCCGCCCGCCTGGACCGCCGACGGACCCGAGGACCGGGCGATCCAGGAGCTTGTCCTGACGTGGGCCACGATTGCCGACCGGCGACTCGGCGATCCGTGTTTGCCGGTGCCGGTGGGTGCCGCCCGCGCGGGGGACGACGCCCGGCGCGGCGTTCCGTCCCTGGCAACCGGGGACATCTGCGAGACCCTGCGGGTCGGCCAGGTGTGGCAAGGCGTGTCAGGGGCGGACCGGATCGTCGTCGCACTGACCGGACCGGGGCGGCGCGTCCGGACCGGCGTGATCGACTTTCTGACCGACAGCGGCCGGGCGTACCGCCAGCACTCGGCCGGGTGGGTTGCGGACGTCATGGCGGGTGTCTACGCCGGCAACGGCCGCGCCCCGACCCCGCTTCAGACCCTCCTCCCCGCGGAGGTCCAGGCGCTGCTCGGCGCGACCGCGGCCGCCGGAGCCGACTTCCCGGCCGCCGCCCCCCGCGGGGCGGCGCAATGGGTCGTCCAGAACCGGGACGACATCGCCGCGTGGGTGACCGCCGCCGGGCCGGTGACCGAGGCCGCGGCGCGGCTCAGAATGTTCGCCCCGACGTTGTCGGACGCCGTGCTGCGGGGCACCTTGGGCGGGGTGTTGATGGACGCCTTCGAGTCCGCGGCCGGATCCGAGCGGCCCGCCCGACTGGTCGGGATGCTGCTCGTCAGGCCGGGCAAGGACAAGCTGGCGCGCCAGGCGGCGGTGGTGATCGGGGCCTTGGCGGCGCTGGCGGACCGGAAGGCCGTCCCGGTCGGCGGCGCGGCCCCGTCCCGCGCCGCCGTGGCCGGCCTCGTGCGGGACCAGCGCCGGTTCGGCCTAGCGGTCGGCCCAGACGCTGCCGCCCGTATCCTGGGCGAGATCGGGGCGAACCCCGTGGAGGTCAAGGACCTGATCGGCCGGCTCCGCCGCGGCCTCCGGGCACTGGCCTGACGCGGCGGAATTCGGCCGCCCGTTGCCGCCACTGGATGTCGCTAGTAGGGAAGGCCGGTACTTTTGGAGGTGTACATGTCCGCCGTCGCCACGGCCGCCAGGCCGATCGCCGTGACCACCATTCTGGACACGCCGTCGGGTCCGCCGACGTTCATCCCCAGGGCGTTCGAGGCCCGGGAGGCGATCTCGCAGCTGTTTCACGCCGTCCTCGACGTCGTCGTCGACCGGCGGGCGAAATTCACCTTCGACCAGCTGCTCGGCTCGCCGGTCGTCGTCGACCTGGCCGATTCGCAGTTCCGGAACACCCGCTTCTTCCACGGCCTTTGCCGCCAGGTCCGCCAGCGGGGCGGCGACGCGACGTTCGACTACTACGCCTTCGACCTCGTCCCCCAGGCGTGGCTGCTGACCAAGCGGACGCAGAGTCGCATCTTCCAGCAGACGACGGTGCCCGACATCCTCCGAAAAGTCCTGGGCGGGCTGGACCCGGCGCCGTCCGTCGAACTGTCCGGCTTCCAGCCCCGGGATTACTGCGTCCAGTACCAGGAGCCCGACTGGGACTTCGCCTGCCGGCTGATGGAAGAGGAGGGGATCTTTTATTACTTCCGCCACGGCGCGGCGGGCCACAAGTTAGTCATCGGCAACTCGCCCGGCAGTCACAAGGACGTGCCGTTCAACCAGCAGATCACCCTTCGGGCGAGTTCGTCGCCGGCCGCGGGCGAGGACGCCATCACCGATTTCGACAAGGCGCAGCGAGTCGTCTCCGGCAGGGTGACGCTGTGGGACCACTCCTTCGAGCTGCCGCACAAGCACCTGGAAGCCGAACGCAAGATCCTGCCGAAGGTCGCCGTCGGCCGGGCGACGCACCAGTTGCAGTACGGCGACAACTGGCGGTGGGAGATTTACACCTACCCCGGGGGGTACGCCGACCGCTTCGACGGGGTCACGCCCGGCGGAGGCGACCGGTCGGCCGACCTGCGCAAGATCTTCGAGGACAACCAGCGGACGGCCGACATCCGCATGGAGCAGGAGGCGGCCACGGCCGTCGAAGTCCGCGGGGCGAGCACCTGCCGGCAACTGACGCCCGGGTGTACGTTCACCCTGGTGACGCCGCCCGGCGACACCGTCGCCGCCGGCCTGAAGGCGGACGGCGCCTACGTCGTCACGTCGGTGAGCCACTCGGCGGCGTCGCCGGCCGGCCAGCGGTCCGGCACGACCGAACCGTTCCGATACCGCAACACGTTCACGGCCATCCCGACCGGCCTGCCGTACCGCCCGCCGCGAGTGACGCCCCGGCCGCGGGTGCCCGGTTCGCAGACGGCCGTGGTCGTCGGGCCGAAGGGGCAAGAGATTTTCACGGACAAGTACGGCCGGGTGAAGGTCCAGTTCCATTGGGACCGCGAGGGCAAGTACGACGGCGGCAGCTCCTGCTGGGTCCGCGTGGCCACGAGCTGGGCCGGCCGCCGGTGGGGGACCACGCACGTCCCGCGGATCGGGCAGGAGGTGGTCGTCGATTTCCTGGAGGGCGACCCGGACCGGCCGATCATCGTCGGCAGCGTCTACAACGCCGACCAGATGCCGCCCTACCTCGGGGACGGGCCGGACGGGCGGCACCAGAACGACCCCAAGGTCAGCGGCGTCAAATCCAACTCCACCCCCGACGGCAAGGGGTACAACGAGCTGCGGTTCGACGACACCAAGGGCAAGGAGCAGGTGTTCCTCCACGCCCAGGGCAGCCACGACCTGCGGGTGAACGCCAGCTCGATGACCTCCGTCGGCGGGTCGGCGCACCTGACGGTCGGCGGCGAGAAGGACGGGAAGAAGTCCGGCGAC
>DASXAN010000927.1:0-7500 GCA_036406755.1 Gemmataceae bacterium | reverse complement strand
CGGCTTGGCCGCCCGGGGCGAGGGCGGCGGGGAGGGCCACGATGACACGGCGCGCGACCCTGCTGCTGGCGGCGGCGCTCGCGGGCGGCGGGCTGCCCGGGTGCGTCGAGCGGCGGTACGTGATCGAGTCCGACCCGCCGGGGGCGCTGGTCCTGGTCAACGGCCAGCCGCTCGGCACGACGCCGGTGGACGGTTACTTCGTCTACTACGGGGCCTACAACTTCACGCTCATCAAGGACGGCTACCAGACCAAGCAGGTGACGCAGAAGATCACTGCGCCCTGGTTCCAGGTGCCCGGGGTCGATTTCGTCAGCGAGAACCTGTACCCCGGGCGGATCGACGACGTGCGGAGGTTCCGGTATTGCCTGGAGCCGCTGGTCCAGGTCCGCACGGACGAGTTGTTGCAGCAGGCCGAGCTGCTCCGCAGCCGCGGCCGGGCGGTCAACGGCGGCGAGCCGATCCCGCAGCAGTGAGCGTGCGGGGTCTGGAAGACTCGCCCGACCTACTTCCCCGGCCGGTAGGACGCGATCAGGGTGCGGAAGTCCGCCTCCCAAATGGACCGGCGGGCGAAGTCGCACTCTGCCCAGAGCATGAGCGGGCCGTCCGGGCGGGCCACGACGCCGAGCACGACGAACCGCTCGCGATCCGGCGTGTTCTTTACCCGCAGTGTCAACACCTTCCCCGGTTCGCTGCCGACCTTGTCCGCCGGGGCGGCCGCGTCGCTCGCCGGCACATCGGTCAACGTCGTCGCCTCGTACACCTCTTTTTGGCGCTCCAGTAAATGTGCCTTGGCCCGCTCGGCCGGATCGCCTTGACCGGCCGGCAGCAGCACCACCAGCAGCAGCGCCTGCCGCGTCGGATCCGCCGCGGCCGCCCGCTCCTTCGCGACCAGGGCGAGGTCGGCGGCCGGGTCGTAGCTGGCCGGCGGGTACGGGGTCGCGTCCCAGCGGTCGCCCTCGGCCGTCAGCGTGTAGCTCGCCTTCGTGCCGGTGAACGTCCGCCGCGGCGGCTGCCAGTCCGGGTGCAGGTCGAGCAGGGCGAACCGGTCGGCCAGGTCGGCCAGCCCGGCCGCCGCCTGATCGACCGCCTCCGCCGGGCACCAGCGGAATAGCCAGTACCCCACCCCCTGGTGCGTCAGGTACTGCACGTCGCCGCTCTGGATGACGCCGTCGACCGTCCCCTGGAAGACGAACCGCCCGGCCGGCTTGCCGGCGAGCGTCGCGCCGGACTTGTCCTCCGGCTGCAAGTTCTGGAACGGGAACTTTCGCAGCCGGGCGATCGCCTCCTCGCGAAGTTCGCCCGGCGTCGGCACGTAGGTCGGAAAGGCTCTGACGGCCAGCACGACGACCGAAGCCGGCTCGTCGCGGCGGAACGCGAGCACGCCGCCAAGCCGCTTGGCCAAATCGGCGTCACGGTGCCACGGCGGACCTGGCAGGAGGAAGCTGTAGTTGTGCTCGCCGGAGCGGTACGGCTCCGGCCCGCCGGCCGACGCGGGCGGCCGGGCTTGGCGGTACACGGCCACCGTCGCCAGCCCGAGGCTGACGAAGACGATCAGCCCGGCCGCGAGCCACGCTGCCGACGCCGTCCGCGACTTGCGCCGCCCGGCCGGCGCGGCCCCAGGGAGTGGGGGCGGCCCGGGCGACTTCGGCTTCACCTGGAACACGCCGCCGCACTCGGGGCAGACGAGGGCCGCGACGCCGGCCACCGCAGCCGCCGGGAAGACGTGACTGCAGCCGGGGTTCGGGCAGCGGACGTCTTTAGGCATGGCAGCACCGTCAGCCGGCCTCGCCGTCCGGGACGTCCGGCCCGCCGGTCAGCTCGAACGGCGCGGCGGCCCGGACGTCGGCGACCCGCACCGCCTGCCGGCCGTCGAGCACGGCCAACAGGGACGGCAGAACCGCCCGGCTCCGCCAGCCGCGGGTCAGGGCCGACTCGGCCGGCGGCTCCGCCCCCTGGAACCGCGCCCGCACCAGCAGTTTCACGTCGGTCGTCGTCGCCGCCAGGCACGGCGTCAGGGCCGAGCGGGCGCACAGGTCACCCAGCACGGCCATCAAGAGCGACGTGACGAGCCCGACCTGCGGCGGGTCGTTGTCCCGCTCCGGCAGGGCCGGCCACTGGTCCGGGGTCAGGTCCCGGCCCCGCCGCACGGCCGCCAGGATGCCCTCGAAGTCCTGCCGCGGCAGGCCGCGGAGCACGGTCAGGTCCTTGTCCTTCTGCGGCAGTCGGCGGGCGATCTCGACGAGCAGGTCGTCCCGGACGACGGTCCGGGCCGGCCGGTCCTGCCGCTCCGCGATTTCTTCCCGCCAGGCGAACAGCTCGCGGACGACGGACAGCCGCTTGCGGTCCAGCGCCCCGAGCCCGCGGAGCTTCCGCCACCGCTCGATCGCCGGGTCCTCGGCCAGCGCCCGGCGGGTGAGCGCCTGAAACTCCTCGGTCGCCCAGTCGGCCCGGCCGAGCTTGTCCAGCCGCCGGGTCAACTGCCACCAGAGCGGCAGCAGGAAGCGGACGTCGTCGTAGGCGTACTGCACCTGCTGGCGAGTGAGGGGCCGGCGGGCCCAGTCCGTCAGCGTCTCGGCCTTGGATAGCTGGGCCTTGAGGAGCTGGTAGACCAGGGCGGCGTGGCCCATCGGGTAGCCCATGCCGACCAGGCCGGCGGCGATCTGCAGGTCGAACAGGTTGCCCGGTGGCCGGCCGCAGCCTTGCTGGCACATGCGGATCTCTTCCCGGCCGGCGTGGACGACTACCACCCGGCCCGGGTCGGCGACCAGCTCCCAAAAGGGGCCGAGGTCGCCGACGGCCAGCGGGTCGATGACGAAGAGCCGCTCCGCCGTGGCAATCTGCACCAGACACAGCCGCGGATGGAACGTGGCCTCGCCGATGAACTCGGTGTCGAAGCCGAACACGGAGCAGCCGGCCAGGTGGTCGCAGCAGTCGGCCAGCCCGCTCGCGTCCTCGACGAGCTGCTCGGGCAGGTCGGACATCGGGGGCGCCTCGGGGGAGGGTCAAGGCGGTCAAGCCCGCGCGGCGGCGGGTGGGCCTTATCCATCATACGGGCCGTCGCAGACCGACCAACCGCCGTCCACGGCCAGGACTGCCCCGGTGATCAGGCGGGACTCGTCGGAGCAGAGGAACACGGCGGCGTCGGCCACGTCCGTTGGCAAGCCGGGGCCGCCGGCGAGCGGTTGCTTGGCACGGACGAAGGCGGCGATGGCCGGATCATACACGGCCCGCTCGGCCATCGGTGTGTCGATCAGGCCGGGTGCCAGGGCGTTGACGCGGATCCCGTCGGCCGCGTACCGGGCGGCCGCTTGGCGGGTCAGGCCGATGACGCCGGCCTTGGCCGCGGCGTAGGCGGCCGTGTCGAAGTGCCGCGTCGCCGGCGCAAATGCCAGGACGGTGGTCGTGTTGAGGATGACGCCCGGCCGGCGCTCGCTGAGAAAGTGGCGGACGGCGGCGCGGTTGGTGAGAAATGTGCTGCGGAGATTGGCGGCCAGAGTCCAGTCCCAGGCGTCGGCAGTGCACTCGTGCAGCGGGCCGTCACCGTGCTTGCGGCCACTGGCCCCGGCGACGTGGAAGAGCACGTCAAGCCCGCCGAGCCGCTCGATAGCGACCGCGAATAGGTGATCGACCGCGGCCGGGTCGGCGGCGTCAACGCGGATCACGCCGGCATCGCCGCGGTCGTCCAGGTCGCCGATGACGACCTGGGCCCCCTCGGCGCGGAACCGCTCCACCGCGGCCCGGCCGATACCGGACGTGCCGCCGACGACCAGACAGCGCTTGCCGGCGAGGCGCATGGTTGAGCCGCTTGCGGCTATCCGAGCCATCGCCCGCATAGCCGCAAGCGGCTAACTCCCCTGTCTTGAGTACAACGGCCCGACCCGCCGCGCGTACTGGGCGTAGAAATACTCCAACTGCTCCTCGACCGTCCGGCTACCCGCAAACTGGTGGCTCGGCAGGAACACCGGCTCGATCCCCCGGTCCACGAGCCGCTGTGCCACCTCACACCGCAGCAGGTTCATTACCATGCCGCCGCCGATCGTACTGAACGGCCCCGTCTTGTTCCGGCTCCCCTCCAGAGGCAGCACACAGTCGCCCTCGGGGGCACCGTTGTCGAGGATGACGTCGGCCACGTCGATCAGCTTCTTCCCCGACGGGTGGGCGGGTTTCGCCCGCTCGCAGTGCTCCCGGCTGACGACGCCGATCACGGCCAGCCCGCGCCGCTTCGCCCCGTCCGCCATTTCGACGATCACCTCGCGGATGCCGCTGGTCGAGATGACGATCATCACGTCCTTCGGCCCGAAGGCGAAGTTGCGAAGGATCTGCTCGGCGTACCCGGGCGTCTTTTCCAGGTGTAGGCTCTGCCGCAGTCCATTCGGCCCGACGATCAGGTTGTGGAACGTCAGCCCCAATTCGACGATCGTGTGCCAGCCGACGAAACAGCCCTGTCGCGGCGTCATTTCCTCGCACAACATCCGGCTGTGGCCGCAGCCGAACAGGTGTACCAACCCGTCGGCCGCAATCGCGTCCGTACACAGCTCCGCCGCCCGGTCGAGGGCGTCCCGCTGGCCGTCGAGCAGGGCCGGCAGGCGAGCGACCACCTCGCGGTAGTAGCGGTCGGCGGCGGTCAGCGGGCGCGACGGCATCACGGGCCTCTTTGTGGAAGGCGGTAACTGCCTTTACAATAGGTGCGACGCCAACTTCCGCACAGCGACCCACGGAGCCAGCCATGCCCGACGAACCCCTCCCCAAGCCGCCGCCCGCCCCCGACCCGCTCCGCGGCCAGCCCGTGCCCGCGGGCTCGCTGCTGGACGAGATGTTCGGCGGCAGGGTCGTCATCGACCTGCGTAGCTCCTACGTCGCGCTCGGCACGCTCGTCGGCGCCGACGAGCTGTTCCTGCTGCTGAAGAACGCCGACCTGCACGACCTGCGGGACACCGACACGACCCGGGAGAACTACATCGCCGAGTCGAAGGCGACCGGGATCAAGCGGAACCGCAAGCGGGTGCTGGTGCTGCGGTCCGACATGGTGGCCATCGCCCGGCTCGACGACGTGGTGGACGAGTAGCGGCGTGGACGCTACCGCGCGGCGTCGCTAACCAGAATGCGTACGTCCGGCTCGCGGCACCAGAAAGGTACGGCACCATGCGGCAGATTCAGGTCAGCGACACGGTCGAGGCGGTGGTGGAGCGGGCCGACTACCCGCCCGAACGGCTCAAGCAGGTCCTCGGCGACGAGACGGTCGCCGTCGTCGGCTACGGCGTCCAGGGCCGCGGCCAGTCCCTGAACATGCGGGACAACGGCGTCCGCGTGATCGTCGGCCAGCGGAAGGGCGGCAAGGCGTACGACTTGGCCGTGCAGGACGGCTGGGTGCCGGGCGAAACCCTGCTCGACGTCGAGGACGCGGTCAAGCGCGGCACCGTCGTCCAATACCTGCTCTCCGATGCCGGCCAGAAGGAAATGTGGCCGCGGGTCAAGCCGCTGCTGACGGCCGGCAAGGCGCTGTATTTCTCCCACGGCTTCTCGATCGTCTACAGCGACCAGACCGGCGTGGTCCCGCCCAAGGACATCGACGTGATCCTCGTCGCCCCGAAGGGCTCCGGCACGACCGTCCGCCGGCACTTCCTCGAAGGACGGGGCATCAACGCCTCCTACGCCGTCTACCAGGACGCGACCGGCCGGGCGAAGCAGCGGTGCCTGGCCCTGGGCATCGCCATCGGGTCCGGCTACCTGTTCGAGACGACGTTCCGCAAGGAGGTGTACAGCGACCTGACCGGCGAGCGCGGCGTGCTCATGGGCGCGATCTACGGCCTGTGGCTGGCGCAGTACGAGGTACTGCGGGCCCACGGGCACTCGCCGTCGGAGGCGTTCAACGAGACGGTCGAGGAGGCGACGCAGAGCCTGTACCCGCTCATCGCCGAGAACGGCATGGACTGGATGTACGCCAACTGCTCGACAACGGCCCAGCGCGGCGCCCTGGACTGGTATCGCCGCTTCCGCGACGCCAACAAGCCGCTCTTTGAGGAACTCTACAAGAGCGTCGAGACGGGCGTGGAGACGCGGCGGACACTCGAGGCCAACAGCCGGCCGGACTACCGCAAACAGTTGGAGGCGGAGCTCAAGGAGATCGCGGAGAGCGAAATGTGGAAAGCCGGGGCCGTGGTCCGGTCACTGCGGCCGGAGCGGGCCGGATAGCATTTTAGTGAACGTTAGTCCATTTTCTGAAAGTTCATTCAGACTCTCGAAACGGGGCGGGGCCGGCGGCTGCCGTGGTCCTGTCCCGATTTTTTTTGGGATTCTAAGCGAAATCCGGCCATACTCCTGCGGCGGCGAACCTGTTTTTCAGCTGACTCAGTGCTTCCCACGCCCCTCCCGGCCGCGTATATTGGGCTCGCCTGGGGCGGGACGCCGGCCAAACCCGGCCGAAAGGTCCCACCACCTCAGTCCCCGGGCGGTCCGAGTGAGTTTTCGACACCTTTGGCCGACATACCGACTGCCGCCCCTGGAAGGATTCCCGGTGCGTGCCGCCGCCGGCACGGGTCTTGGGAGGTTCCGTCATGCTGCCCGCCGAATTCGTCCGCGAGCTCCGCGAATCCTGGCTGCCGCACGTCAGCCCCGCCGGGCTGGACCGCGTCATTGACCTGTTGGAGAAGGGCAGTCCACTGTTGCTGTCCGGCCGGTTCACCGCCGCCCTGCCCCGCGGCTGTCTGGCGTCCCACATCGCCTGGCACCACCCGGCCGTCTCCCACCGTACCCTGGACGCCGGCATCCTCTGGCTGACCCGCGTCGCCCGGCTGAACCCGGCCACCTCGGCCGTGATCCGCGAGTGGGACCGCCGCTGCCCGCAGGACTGGGCTTTCCGCAGCGACCTGCTGGAACTGCTGAATGACGAGCGGGCGACCCGCGACGGATCGGCACGGGAGGCCCCCGAGCGACCCCGCGCACAGGATACCGTAGCCGTCTGAGCCGGGGGCCGACCATGCTGCCGCGCACCCTCGAGCCGGAAGTCATGGATTCCCCCGAGGAGGCCCGCGACTACGACTCGATGGACCACGCCGAGGTCAACCGCCGGTTCGTGGACGACTTCATCGCGTTTTGGAGCGGCGAGCCGATTTCGCCGATCCTCGACGTCGGCACCGGCACGGCGCAAATCCCGGTCGAGTTCTGCAAGCGGTGCGATTCGATCCGCGTCGTCGGCATTGACGCCGCCGCGTCCATGCTCGCCGTCGCCGCCCAAAACGTACTCGGCTGCGTATTCGCCACCGGTGCCTGCATCGAACTCCAGCAAGCCGACGCGAAGGCGCTGCCGTTCCCGGGCGGGTTGTTCGGGGCCGTAATGTCCAACAGCATTGTCCACCACATTCCCGAACCGAGCGCGGTCATTGGGGAGATGGTCAGGGTAGTCCAGCCCGGCGGCCTGATTTTCGTCCGCGACCTGCTCCGGCCGGCGGACGAGGCGACTTTGGATCGCCTCGTCAATCAGTACGCCGGCGGGGCGAATGA
>DASXAN010000926.1:0-2510 GCA_036406755.1 Gemmataceae bacterium | reverse complement strand
GCACGCTCACGATCGTGGGCAGCACGATCGCGGGCAACTCGGCCGGCGCGGGCAACGACGGCGGCGGGATCAACAACCAGGGCACCGGCATCGTCGTCGTCCGCAACAGCACCATCTCCGGCAACTCCGCCGGCGACGACGGCGGCGGGCTGTACTTCAACAGCGCCGGCGCCCTGCTGGTGGAGAACAGCACCATCTCCGGCAACATCGCCGGCGGCGAGGGCGGGGCGTTCTACTTCTTCGGCACGCCGAACACGACCGGGACGGTGACCGGGCTGACGGTCCGCAACAGCACCCTCGCCGGCAACTCCGCCGCGTCCAACGGCGGCGCGATCGTCCTGAAGAGCCTGGGCGGGCCGCTGGTGGTGCAGAACAGCACCGTCACCGCCAACTCGTCCGGGGCCAACGGCGGCGGCATCGGCCAGCCGTCCTCGACCGGGGCGATCACCGTGGTCAGCTCCATCGTCTCCGGGAACACGGCCGCCACCGCCGGCCCGGACGTCTTCAGCGGCGGCACGACGACGGTGAACTTCAGCGCCGTCGGCAACAGCGGCGGGTTCACCCTGGCGGCCGGCAGCGGCAACAACCTGGCGTTCGGGGCGAACCTGCAGCTCGGGCCGCTCGCCAACAACGGCGGGCCGACCCAGACCGTCCTGCCGGCGGTCGGCAGCCCGGTCCTGGACAAGGGGTCCAACCCGCTGACCCTGACGACCGACCAGCGGGGGACGGGGTTCCCGCGGGTGTCGTCGGACGGCCTGCCGGACGTCGGGGCGGTCGAGGTCGGCAACGCCGTCGTCCCGACGGCCGCCGCCACCCCCGGCACGGTCACGGCCGGGGCCACGACCTACACGTTCACCGTCACGTACACCGACGCGGTCGGCATGAACGCCTCGACCATCATCAACAACAACACCGCCGTCCACGTCACCGGGCCGAGCTACGACGTGGCCGCGACCTACGTGAGCATCGACAACGCCGCCAACGGCAGCCCGCGGACGGCCACCTACACCATCACCCCGCCGGGCGGCAGCTGGGACTTCACCGACGACGGCCCGTACCAGATCGTCATCAACGACGGGACGGTGACGAACACCAACGGCGTCGCCGTCCCGACGGGTCCGATTGGCTCCTTCGTGGTCGGGCTGCCGCAGACGTTCACCGTCACCAACACCCTGGACGACGGCAGCACCGGGTCGCTGCGGTGGGCGATCGGCCAGGCGAACACGACGGCGACGCCCGACGCCATCGTCTTCGGCTCGCTGTTCAACACCCCGCAGACGATCACCCTGTCGGGCACCGAGCTGTTGATCACCGACTCGGTGACCATCACCGGCCCGGGGGCCAACCTGCTGACGGTCAACGCCAACCACGCCAGCCGGGTGTTCGACATCGCCGGGACGGGCACGCTGACGGTGGGCATCAGCGGCATGCGGATGACGGCCGGGACCAGCACCGCCAACGGCGGGGCGGTCTACATCGAGGACGAGACCGTCACCCTGACCAACGTCGTCGTCGACGGCAGCACCGCGGTCGAGGGCGGCGGCATCAACATGAACGGCCTGGGTTCGCTGACCGTCGTGGGCAGCACCATCTCCGGCAACTCGACCGGCGCGGGCAGCGACGGCGGCGGGATCAACGTCAACCCGACGGGCAACCCGATCGTCGTCCTCCGCAACAGCACCGTCTCGGGCAACTCCGCCGGCGACGACGGCGGCGGCCTGTACTTCTTCAGCGGCGGCAGCCTGACGGTCGAGAACAGCACCATCTCCGGCAACACCGCCGGCGGCGAGGGCGGGGCGTTCTACTTCTTCGGCACCGTCGGGTCCGGCGGGCTGACGGTCCGCAACTCCACCATCGCCAACAACACGGCCGGGTCCAACGGCGGCGGCGTCGTCCTGAAGAGCCTGACCGGCACCCTGGTGGTGCAGAACAGCACCGTCACCGGCAACTCGTCCGGGGCCAACGGCGGCGGCATCAGCCAGCCGTCCTCGACCTACGCCATCACCGTGACCAGCTCCATCGTCTCGGGCAACATCGCCCTGACCGGCCCGGACATCTTCAGCGGCGGCACGACGACGGTGAACTTCAGCGCCGTCGGCAACAGCGGCGGGTTCACCCTCGCGGCGGCCAGCGGCAACAACGTGCCGTTCGGGGCCAACCTGCTGCTCGGTCCGCTCGGCTTCAACGGCGGGCCGACGCAGACGGTCAACATCGGGGCCGGCAGCCCGGCCATCGACGCCGGGTCCAACCCGGCCGGCCTGACCACCGACCAGCGGGGCCAGGGCACCGACGCCGTCAACTTCCCCCGCCAGCGGGGTTCGGCCGTGGACATCGGGGCGGTCGAGCGGATCCCGGGCATCCCCAGCGCCGCCGGCGGGACGTTCGTCAACGTCACGGCCGCCAACGCCGGCACCGCCAACCCGTACCAGTTCACCGTCACGTACACCGACGACACGGCCATCAACACGGGCACGATCAACGGCAACAACGTGGTCGTGACCCCGCCGGCC
>DASXAN010000925.1:0-4275 GCA_036406755.1 Gemmataceae bacterium | reverse complement strand
GTCCTGCTCACCGGGGCCGGCCCCGCATTCTGCGCCGGCATGGACCTGGCGGAGCTGGCCTCGACCATCGACGCCGCCCGGGACGTGGTTTGGACCGACGCCCTGAACCTCGCCCGCCTGTTCGACCTCATCTACACATCGCCCAAGCCGACGATCGCCGTCGTGAACGGCCCGGCGGTGGCCGGCGGCGCCGGGCTCGTGTCGGTCTGCGACCTGGCCGTGGCTTCCCCAGCGGCGAAGTTCGGTTACCCCGAAGTGCGGCGGGGGCTGGTGGCCGCAATGGTCATGCCCCACCTACTGCGGCATGTCGGCGAGCGGCTGGCCCGGTGGCTGCTACTGACCGGCGAGTTGATCGACGCCACGGAGGCCCAGCGGGCCGGGCTGATCAACGCCGTCGTGCCGGCCGAGGAGTTGCTGCCGACGGCTGACCGTTGGGCGCGGTCGCTGGCCGAGGGCGGGCCGCAGGCGCTGGCGACGACCAAGGACCTGCTGCAGCAGTTGTCGCGGCAGGCGCTGTCGGTCGAGGAGGCGGCGCGGGGCAGCGCCGAGCCGCGGCTGACGGACGAGTGCCGGGCCGGGCTGCGGGCATTCTTCGACAAGAAACCGGTGCCGTGGCAACCATGATCGACCCCCTCTGGCGACCGCCCGTTCTCGAAACCGACCGGTTGCGGCTGCGGCCGTTCGAGCCGGCCGACGCCCCGGCCCTGTTCGCCATCGCCCGCAACTCGAACGTCACCCGGTTCACCACCTGGGACGCCCACCGCACGATCGACGACTCCCACATCTTCCTCACCGACTACGTCCGCAGCCGTTACCTCGAAGGTCTGCCGGACCCGTACGCCATCGAGCTGAAGGGAGATGGCGTGTTGATCGGGGCCGTCGGCGGGTCGTGGGCGTCGCAGCCGAACCGGTGCATGGAGTTCGGCTACTGGCTGGCCGAGCCGTTTTGGGGCCGTGGGCTGGCGGCCGAGGCGGCCCGGGCCCTCGTCCGGCACTTGTTCGCCGCCTACCCGGTCGAGCGGGTGCAGGCCCACTTCATCGAGGGCAACGCGGCCAGCGGGCGGGTGCTGGAGAAGGCCGGGCTGCGGTTCGAGGGCGTCCGCCGCCACAGTCTGCTCCACCGCGGCCGGTTCTGGGACGTGCACACCTACGCGGTCCTGCGCGGCGAGTGGCACGATTGAGGAGATACCGCCGTCACTTCGCCGCGGCCTTCGGCTTGAGGTGCTTGGCGAAGAACGCCTCCTCCCGGCCGAACAGGTCCCGGGCGGCGAACCCCGGCCCGCCGTGGCCGGCCCCCTTCACCACGACCAGCGTCGCTTCCACGCCGGCCTTCTTGAGCGCCTCGTTGAGCGACTCGCTCTGCTGGAGCGGCACGAGCGGGTCATGGTCGCCGTGGGCGATGAAGAACGGCGCGCAGGACTTGCTCACGTGCGCCACCGGCGACGCTTGCTTCGCCAGCTCCTGCTTGTCCACGACCAGACCGCCGAGCAGGCGAGTGATCGGGTTCGGCCGGCCGTCGCCGGGGTGGGACAGGTCGTACTGGCCCCAGTGGAGGAAGTCGGCCGGGCCGAACCAGTCGCACACCGCCTGCACCGTGCTCGAGTACTTCTTGTCCCCGGACCCGTCGGCGAAGTCGGCGTCGCCGGTCGTGCCGAGCAGGGCGACCAGGTGCCCGCCGGCCGACGCGCCCCAGACGCCGACGTGGTCCGTGTCCAGGTGGTATTCCGCAGCGACCGACCGCAGATGGCGGATCGCCGCCTTGCAGTCGACGATCTGGGCCGGGAAGACGGCCTGCGGGCTGAGGCGGTAGTTGATGCTGGCGACGGCATACCCCTGGCGGAGCAGGTCCAGGCTCGGGCCGGCCCCGTCCTTCGACCCCTTCTCCCACCCGCCGCCGTGGACCCAGACGACCAGCGGCAGCGGCCCGTCGGCCGGCGGCAGATACAGGTCGAGCTTGTTCCGCTCGTGCGGGCCGTAGGCGATGTCCTTGAGGACCTTGGTCCCCTCGGGGATGGGCGACGCCTTCCTCGGCGGGGCCTTCTCCTGGGCCGGGGCGGTGAGCGTGCCGACGAACACGACGGCGGCCAGCAGCAACCAGCGCTTGAGGGGATTCATCCGGTGACTCCGCGTTGCATCCGAACCGGCACCCGAACACTGTACCCGCGCCGGCCGCGGCGGGCTTCACGAAAGTGTTATAAGTGCCCGACCCCCGGCCGCGGTTCGGCCGGGGGTCGGGGTCAGAGGTCAGAAATCAGAGGACAGAAGTCAGAGGTCAGAAACCAGCGTGGCTGTTTGTCTGGCCTCTGACTTCTGTCCTCTGACCTCTGATCTCCGGGGCTCTGCTAGTACCGGTCGCCGCCGTAGCCGCCACGGCCGCCGCCACCGTACCCGCCGCCACCCCCGCCGTAGCCGCCGCGGCCACCGCCGCCGCCGTAGCCGCCGCCGGCCGGCCGCGGCTCCCGCGGCCGGGCCTCGTTGACCGTCAGCGTCCGGCCCTGGAACTGGGCGCCGTTCATCTTGGTCACGGCCTCGTCGGCGCCGTCGTCCATTTCCACGAACGCGAAGCCGCGGGAGCGGCCGGTTTCGCGGTCCGAGATCACCTGCACCCGCGACACGTTGCCGAACTGGGCGAACGCCTCGCGCAGCTCGTCCGACGTGGTGTTGAAGGGCAGGTTCCCGACGTACAGATTCTTCGCCATGTTCGATCCGACCCCCGGTCTAGGCGGGGGTACCTCCACCGTGAAACTGAAACTGAAAGACGGGCGGAGAAGCCGGGGTCGGCCGGCGCCGGCGGCTGGACGATCTCGGGGGCCGTGAGAGGGACGGGCTCAGAGCGGGAACACCAAGACGGGCCAAGACGGTCGGGCGGTCAACCTTGCGACTTCATCCACCGGGCGGACCGGTGTCCACCCACGTGCGGAACTATACCGAGCCGTTCGTGCCTTGACAAGAGGAACCGCCGTTGTTCGCGGCGGAACGCCGGTTGTCGAACACGTAGTACACCGGCTCGCTGAACCGGCTCTTGGCGGCCGATTCCGCCGTCAGCCCCCGGCCGCCGGCGTACGCCCCCGACACCCTGCCCGCTCGCCGGCCCTTCCGCACCACGCCAACGCGGACGAACCCGGCCCGCTCGAAGAACGGGTTCACCCGCCCCATCGCCGAGAGCGTCTCGACCCACGGCACCGGGCACGTCTCGCACGCCCGGCGGACGAACGCGGCGGCGATGCCGGCCCCGCGGTAGGTCGGGTGCAGCACGACCCGGGACAGCAGCCACAGCTGCCGGTTCAGGGCGGCGAGGTGCTCGCGGGACCGCGGCCGGGCGAGGCCGAAGTACCGCGTCCGCAGCGTCAGGCTGGCGGCCGGGGCGCCGAACACGCACACCCCGACCGGTTCGGCGGCGTGCCAGAGGAGCACGACCCGGCGGACGAAGGCGAGGTGGTGCGACCGGTAATGCCACCGAGCGAAGTGCGGCCAGTCGGCGACGGCGCCGTCCGAGAGCCATAGCTCGTCGTGGAAGCTGATCGTTTTTTTTTGACGGCCCGCCGCTCGACGTCGATCGCCCCGTCGCCGTGGCAGCGGACGAGCAGGTCGGGGTTGAGGTCGTCGGTGAGGTCGTCGTGGGTGGTGGCCAGGAGGACGCCGACGCCGGTGCGGGTGGCGAGCTTGCGGACGTTGAACGCCAGGACCTTCGCCAGGGTGCGGTCGAGGACGGCGCAGAACTCGTCGGCCATTACGAAAGCCGGCAGCCGGCCGCGGGCAGCAGGCAGTGAAGACAGGTGTTCTTCTTCACTGCCTGCTGCCCGCGGCCGGCTGCCGGCCGCGATTGCGTACGCCAGCCGGAACCGGCACCGCTGCCCGTCGGACAGTTCCGCCGGCGTCCGCAGCAGCAGCCGGGCCTCCGACAGACCGCACGCCGCCAACCGCTCCAGCCGGTCCTCCAGCGGCCCCGGCAGGGCGTCGGCCAGCGGCAGATCGGGCAGGTCCAGGGCTGCGGCATCCACGGCCCCGAGCTGCTCGCCGGCCGCCCGCAGCAGCGACGACTTGCCGCTGCCGGACGGGCCGACGAACAGTACGACGTCGCCGGGCCGGACGTCGAGGAGCACGTCCTCGGCGACGGCGTGCGGCGGCTCGACGTCGGCCAGGCCGAACAGGTCGGCGACGGCGACCGTGGCCAGGCTGCGGCGGACCGGGCGGACGGCGTAGCGAATCGTGATGGGACCGAGCATGAAATCCTCCGAGGCAAAGGCACCACACAGTCGTGGGGTGGGGGGGGGG
>DASXAN010000924.1:0-5597 GCA_036406755.1 Gemmataceae bacterium | reverse complement strand
CCCCCCCCCCACCCTACAAAATCCAGCCGCTACCGACCTTGAGTGGCACTCGGCCGCCGGTGTACAGTAGCTGACAGCGTAACGGCACTGTACATCCGACAACCCCGCCCCGGGCGTCCGGGCGGAGGAGGCTGGCCCATGGCGAATGTGAACAAGGTGATTCTGGTCGGGCGGCTGACCCGCGACCCGGAGACGCGGACGTTCTCCAACGGCGGCAAGGTGGCGAAGTTCGGCTTCGCCGTCTCCAACCGCAAGAAGAACGCGCAGACCGGGCAGTGGGAAGACGTGCCCATGTTCATCGACTGCGAGGCGTACAACCGCGGCGAGTTCGGCAAGCAGGCCGACCTGGTCGAACAGTACCTGGCCAAGGGCCGGCAGGTCTACCTCGAGGGCCGGCTGGAGCTGGACCAGTGGGACGACAAGACGACCGGGGCGAAGCGGTCCAAGCACAAGCTGGTGGTCGAGAACATGCAGTTCCTCGACAGCGGCCAGCGGGAGGACGGGGCCGAGGGCGGCGGTAGCCGCCCGGCCCGCACCGGCGCCCCGGCCGGCCGGCCGGCGGCCAAGCCGGCCGCGTACGTCGGCGAGGACGACACCGGCGGCGAGCCGGACGCCGGCGGCAACGACGCCGAGATTCCGTTCTGAGTTCGGATCGAAGGACCACGCTCATGGCGACCACGAAGAAGGCCCCCAAGAAGAAGCCGGCCGAGCCGGCCAAGCCGCAGAAGAAAGAGAAGCGGCGGAACCAGCCGCTGCGGGGCAAGCACGGCGGCTGGCAGCTCGTGCTCATCGAGGACGTCACGCACCTCGGCAAGCAGGGCGACGTGGTCGAGGTCAAGCCCGGCTACGCCCGCAACTACCTCCTGCCCAACAGCCTGGCGACCGTCCCGACGCCGCACAACCTGAAGCTGCTGGAGAAGTACAAGGTCCGGGTGCAGCAGGCCCGCGAGGCGAAGATCGCCGACCTGAAGGTGCTGGCCGAGCAGATCCAACGGGTCAGCGTCACGGTCGAGGCGAACGCCACCGAGGAGGGGCACCTGTACGGCTCGGTCGGCCCGGCCGAGGTGTCCAAGGCGCTGCGCGGCCGGAACCTGCCGGTCGAGCCGGAGGCGGTGCACATGGAGGCCCCGATCAAGGAGCTGGGCCTGTACGCGGTCAAGCTGAACCTCGGCTACGACATCGAGAGCGAGGTCAAGGTGCTGGTGGTCAAGCCGCAGGACGCGGCCGCCAAGCGGTAACGGCCCCGCGGTCCCGTGAGTGAGCCCGACGCGCCAGCAAGGGAAGGTTCTCCCTTGCTGGCGCGTCGGGCTCACGCGTGTACAATCCGACACGGAGGTCTGTCATGTCGGCGGACGACCGCACCACCCCCCACAGCCGGGACGCCGAGCGCTGCCTGCTGGGCAGCATGCTCCGGGACAACGCCGTCATCGGCGACGTCGTCCAGATCGTCCACACCGACAACTTCTACTTCGACGCCCACCAGAAGATCTGGCAGGGCGTCACGTCGCTCTACGACAAGGCCAACCCGGTCGACCTCGTCACCCTGGCCGAGTGGCTGCGGGAGCAGAAGTACGTCGAGGACATCGGCGGCTACCCGTACCTGGCGGAGCTGTGGGAGTCGGCCCCGACCGGGGCGAACGCCGAGTACTACGCCCGGATCGTCCGCGAGAAGGCGATCGTCCGCAACCTGATCCAGGCCGGCAACGAGATCCTCCGCGACGCCTACGACCAGTCGCAGCCGGCCGACGAGCTGTTGGGGGACGCGGAGCGGAAGATCCTGGAGGTGGCGGAGCTGGGCATCACCGGCCAGCACGTCACGTTGCAGGAGGCGATCCACGACGCCTACGAGCGGATCGACGCCCGGGCGTCGAACACGTTCGAGGCCGGCCTGCCGACCGGGTACGTGGACATCGACGAGCTGACCGCCGGGCTGCACAACAGCGAGCTGATCATCCTGGCGGCGCGGCCGAGCGTCGGTAAGACGGCTATGGCTCTGAACATAGTTAGAAATATTGTTGTGGGCGACCCGGTCCGCGGCGTCCCGCCGGTCGGCGTGTTCTTCGTCAGCCTCGAGCAGGCCCGGGTCGAGCTGGCCGAGCGGCTCCTGTGCGCCCAGGCCCGGGTGGACAGTCACAAGCTCCGCAAGGGCCACCTCGGGTCCGACGACATGGACAAGCTGATGCGGGCCGGCGACGTCCTCAGCCGGGCGAAGCTGTTCATCGACGACACCCCGGCCCAGGGGATGCTGCGGATCGCGGCCAACGCCCGCCGGCTGAAGAAGAAGCACGACATCAAGCTGGTCGTCATCGACTACCTCCAGCTGATCGACCCGGACAACAAGCGGGACAGCCGCCAGGAACAGGTGGCGCTGCTCTCCCGCCGGCTGAAGTTCCTGGCCCGCGAGCTGAAGGTGCCGGTGCTGTCGCTGGCCCAGGTCAACCGGTCGTCCGAGGACCGCGGCGACCACCGGCCGCGGCTGGCCGACCTGCGGGAGAGCGGGGCCATCGAGCAGGACGCCGACACCGTCATGCTCCTGCACCGGCCCGGCATGTACGAGGGCGGCGCCGAGGACACGACGATCGAGGTGCTGATCGCCAAGCAGCGCAACGGCCCGACCGGGGACGTGACGTTGGCGTACCTGAAGCAGTACATGCGGTACGAGAACTACGCCGTCGGCGGGCCGATGGGCGACATCTGACCGCACCGTGACGCCGCGACCCGAGTCTTCGAGGGGGGTGAGGGGGAACCTTAACGTGCTCCGCGTCGGCTCGGGTCACGACACGCACCGCCTGGCCGCCGGCCGGCCGCTCGTCCTCGGCGGCGTCCGCGTCCCGCACCACTGCGGCCCCGTCGGCCACTCCGACGCCGACGTCGTCCTGCACGCCCTCACCGACGCCCTCCTCGGCGCCGCCGCGCTGGGCGACATCGGCGACCTGTACCCCGACACCGACCCCGCCCACCGCGACCGGGATTCCGGGGATTTCGTCAAAGGGGCGGTGGCGAAGCTGGCCGCCGGCGGCTGGCGGGTCGTCAACGCCGACGTGACCGTGTTCGCCCAGGAGCCGAAGCTCGGCCCGGTCAAGCAGGCCGTCCGCGCGAACCTCGCCGCCCTGCTCGGCGTCGCCGTGGATGCGGTCAGCGTGAAAGCCAAGACCGGCGAAGAGGTCGGCCACATCGGCCGCGGCGAAGCGATCGGCTGCCACGCCGTCGTCCTGATCGAGCGCCCCGACCATTGAGGCCCCGATGGCCGGCCCCCGACCCCCGGCAAAGCCGTCCGACCCGCCGCTGGCCCGCGTGCTGGTGCTGTGCATCCTGCTGGCCCCGGCGGCGGCCTTCGCCGGGCTGGGCGCGTTCGACACGGAAGACCCCGGCGAGGACCTGCTGCCGCAGTGGGTGCTGGCCCGGCTGGCCGTCACCGGCCACGGGGCCGGCAGCTACGACTACGCCACCCAGGCCGAACTCGTGCGGTCGCTGCCGCTCGCCGAGCACCGCCTGCGGGTGCTCGACAGCCCACAGATCAAGGACGTCGGCCTGTGCCCGTACCCGCCGACGTTGGCCGTCGTCTACGCCCCGCTCGGGATGATGTCGTTCGACGCCGCGGTCCGCGTGGTCTACTTCCTCACGCTGGCCCTGGCCGTCGTCGCCGCCTGGGCCATCGGCCGGTCGGCCGCCGGGCGGTTACACGGCCTGACGGCGCTCGTCATGCTCGCCTACTACCCCGGCTTCCACTTCACGCTCCAGCTCGGCCAGAACGCGGTGCTGACGCTGGCCCTGTGGGCGCTCGGCTGGCAGGCGCTGGTGCGGGGCCGGGACGTGACGGCCGGGCTGTGGTGGGGCGTGCTGGCGTACAAGGCCCACTGGCTCCTGGCCGTCGGCTGGGTGCCGCTGGTCGTGGGGCGGCCGCGGGTGCTGGCCGGCATGGCGGCGTCGGCGGGACTGCTGGCGGTCGCCGCGACCGCCTGGCTCGGCCCGGCGGCGTGGGGCCGGTGGCTGGAGCAGTTGGCGGCCGTCGATCGGGTGTACGCCACCGACGCCGACTTCCGCGCCCACCTGCTCGGCCAGGGCTGCGACCTGCGCAGTATTCTCAACCGCTACGCCGGCCCGGACGCCGGCCGGTGGCTCGGCTGGGCGGCGCTGGCGGCGGTCGCGGCGGCGACGGCCGTGTGGTATCGCCGGCGGAACGATGGGTCGGGCGGCCCCGCGGCCGCTGGGTTGCTGTTCGCCAGCGGCCTGACGGTGCCGCACCTGTACTACTACGATGAGACGGTGATGCTCTTGCCGCTGGCCGTGCTGTGGTCGTGGCGGGCGACGCTGATGTGGCGGCAGTTGGTGGCCCTGGCGGTGCTGTCGGCGGCGTTCTACTTCGCCCCGCTGCACATGCGGGCCGTGGAGTTCACCGGCCTGCCGGCGGCGACGTTGGTCGTGATCGGCCTGTGGGCGCTGAGCCTGACGGTCGCGCCGCCGCCGGCGCCGGTGTCCCCGAAGCCGCCGACGGCGCCGGCGAAGAAGAAAACCAGGAAGTAACCGGAGAGGAGTCCATGGCCCTGCGCGTCTATAGCACGCTGAGACGGGAAAAGATCGACTTCCCCAAGAAGCCCGGCGAGCCGGTGACGATGTACGTCTGCGGGCCGACCGTCTACAAGCCCAGCCACATCGGCCACATGGTCGGGCCGGTCATCTTCGACACGGTCAAGCGGTACCTGACCTACCTCGGCTACCCGGTGATGTGGGTCGTCAACATCACCGACGTGGACGACAAGCTCATCAAGCGGGCCGGCGAACTCGGCACGACGGTCAAGGAGTTGGCCGAGAAGATGACCGCGGATTACGTCGATTGCCTGGC
This sequence comes from Gemmataceae bacterium, assembly GCA_036406755.1. Lineage (GTDB taxonomy): Bacteria > Planctomycetota > Planctomycetia > Gemmatales > Gemmataceae > DASXAN01. The sequence continues at coordinate 754 of DASXAN010000924.1, read as the reverse complement.
GAAGCTGAACGTCACCGGCATCGACCGGATGCCGAAGGCGACCGAGCACATCCCCGGCATGATCGCCATGATCGGCGGGCTGATCGAGAAGGGCTACGCCTACCCGGCCGGCGGCGACGTGTACTTCGACATCACCAAGGACGAGGACTACGGCAAGCTGTGCAACCGCGACCCGGAGCAGCTCGAAGCCGGGGCGAGGATCGAGGTCAGCGACAAGAAGCGCAGCCCCGGCGACTTCGCGCTGTGGAAGGGGGCCAAGCCGGGCGAGCCGGCGTGGGAGAGCCCGTGGGGGCCGGGCCGGCCGGGCTGGCACATCGAGTGCTCGGTGATGAGCATGGAGTACCTGGGCGAGACGCTGGACATCCACGGCGGCGGCCTGGACCTGCAATTCCCCCACCACGAGAACGAGCTGGCCCAGAGCGAGTCGTTCACCGGCCAGCCGTTCAGCCGGGTGTGGATGCACAACGGGCTGTTGAAGATGGGCCACGCGAAGATGGCCGGGTCGGTCGGCAACGTGGTGAACATCGCGGACCTGTTGCAGCGGCACCACCCGGAGACGGTGCGGTTCCTGCTGCTGGCAACGCACTACCGCAGCCCGATCGAGTACAGCGACGAGCGGTTGGTGGAGGTCGGCAAGGCGGTGCAGGGGTTCTACCGCTTCTTCGAGCGGTATGAGCGGATCACGGGGGAGTCGTTTTACGCGCTGAAGATTGAGCCCGCAGCGCGAGCTGAGCCCGCAGCGCCAGCAAGGGAT
>DASXAN010000923.1:0-1709 GCA_036406755.1 Gemmataceae bacterium | reverse complement strand
CGGTCGGCCCGGCCGACGTTGGTCCAGCCGTGCTCGTCGTCGCCGGAACCGTGCAGCAGGTACAGGACCGGGTAGCGGGTTTCGGAGGCCGGGTCGTAGCCCGGCGGCGTGTAGACAACCAGGCCGCGGGATTTGCCGTTGAGCGATTTTGACTCGTAGCGGTGGACGTGCAGCGTGCCGTGCGGCACCGCCCGCAGGTCGTGTGGCCCCGGCTTGTCGCCGGGCACGTCAACCAGATTATTCACCGACGAGCGGCCGAGTTTGAGCTTGGCGTTCCGCGGGTCAACCGTCGGCACGCCGTCCACGGTGAACAGGTACGTGTACAGGTCCGGCTCCAGCGGCCCGACGGTGACGCTCCAGACGCCGCCTTCATCCTTGGCCAGCGACCTGCGGCCGAACTCGCCGCCGACGCTGACGGAACTCGCCTTCGGGGCGTGGATGCGGAAGACGACGGTGTGATCCGGGCGAACCTCGGGCGAGACGGCGGCCGGTGGCTGCTGGGCCAGCACCGGGGCGACGAGGAGGAGGGTGGCGGCGAGGGACGTGCGAGACATGGCGGCCTCCGGGGACGGGTCGACGGCGGCAGTTTACCCGGCCGCGGCCGACCGGCAACGTGGCACACCGGCCGGCGACCCGGTACACTACCCTCGTCCCACCCGCACGGCCGGCCCGCTGGATTCACCCGTCCCCAGGAGAACCGACGATGGCGCACTTGCTCTCCCCACTCGCGCGCTGCGGTGCGGTGCTGTCGCTGCTGGCGTTCGCGACCGTCGCGCCGGCGGCCGAGGGCAAGCAGTGGGTTTACATCGGGACGTACACCAACGCCAAGTCCGGTAGCCAGGGCATCTACCGGTTCGACTTCGACCCGGCCACCGGCCAGCTGACGCCGGCGGGCCTCATGGCCGAGGCGGTCAACCCGTCGTTTTTGGCGATCCACCCGACCGGCAAGTACCTGTTCGCCGTCGGCGAGTTCGACGGGCCGCAGGGCAAGGGCGGCGGCGTCAGCGCGTTCCGCGTCGACCCCAAGTCCGGCAAGCTGACCCTCATCAACCAGCGGCCGTCGGGCGGGAAAGGGCCGTGCCACGTCACCGTGGACAAGGCGGGCCGGAACGTGCTGGTCGCCAACTACGGCAGCGGTAGCGCCGCCGTGCTCCAGGTGGATGGCAACGGTGAGCTAGAAGGCCCGACGCACACCGAGCAGCACGCCGGCAAGGGGCCGGACCCGAAGCGGCAGGAGGGGCCACACGCCCACTCCGTCAACCTCGACGCCGCCAACCGCTTCGCCTTCATCGCCGACCTGGGACTGGACAAGGTCTTCGTTTACAAGCTCGACGGGGACCGCGGGCGGCTCACGCCGAACAACCCGCCCTGGTATCAGACCGCCCCCGGGGCCGGCCCACGGCATTTCGCCTTCCACCCGGACGGCAAGCGGGCGTTCGTCATCAACGAGCTGAACTCGACCCTGTCCGCCCTGGACTATGACGCCGCTCGCGGCGTCCTTACCGAGCGGCAGGCGGTCAGCACGCTGCCGGCCGACTGGAAGGGGAATAACACCTGCGCCGAGGTGGTCGTCCATCCGTCCGGCAGGTTCGTGTACGGGTCCAACCGCGGGCACAATAGCATCGCCGGGTTCGCCATCGAGCCGGATGGCAAGCTCCGGCCGGTCGGCCATCAGGGCGAGGGTGTGAAGACGCCGCGGAACTTCAACA
>DASXAN010000922.1:0-4420 GCA_036406755.1 Gemmataceae bacterium | reverse complement strand
CCCGGCGCTGCCGGACTCGCTGCGGCTGGAGCTGGCGCACGCGCAGCTGGTCCGGGAGCTGTTCCCGGACGCGCCGCTGAAGTACATGCCGCCGACCAAGCACATGACCGGCAACGTGTTCGCCGGCTACCTGCTGGACGGGTTCTTCAACCTGGTCGGCACGATGACCGGGCAGGGCATCCTGCTGGTCGGGATGATGACCGAGGGCATCGTGACCCCGTTCCTGTCCGACCGCGACCTCGCGCTGGAGAACGTCCGCTACGTGCTGGGCGCGGCCGGCGGGTTGGCCGAGGACTTCCGGCCGGCGCCGGACGGGTTCGTCGCGACCAGGGCTCGGCAGGTGCTGTCCGAGGCCGTCGAGCTGCTCGGGAAGATCGCCGACGACGGACTGCTGCCGGCGATCGCCTCCGGCACGTTCGGCATCACCAAGCGACCCTCCGACGGCGGCAAGGGCCTGGACGGGGTCGTCCCGCACGCCGACGGCTACTACAACCCGGCCGTGCAGCTGCTGGAGGAAGGGATGGGCCGATGACGACCGTCGACGACCGCCCCGCGGCGCCGAACCCCGCCGCCCCGCCCGCCGACCGGGCAAGGACCGGCGGCCCGGCCGACAGCCCGGCGAAGACCGGCGGCCCGGCCGAGGGCCCGGCGAGGACCGGGGCGGGGGACAAGCGGCTCGTCCGGCCGTACGGGGACACGACCGGGGACGGCATGGTGCAGCTGTCGTTCACGCTGCCGATCCCGCACGACGCCAGGGCCGAGGGCGCCGCGCTGCAGCTGGCCGCGAAGATGGGCATGGACCCGGCGATGGTCGTGCACGCCAAGGGGATGGGCCCGGCGTTCACGTTCTTCGTCGTGTACGGCCGGATCAACCACCTCGTCGACCTCTCCGCGGTCGAGGTGATCGAGCGGGAATACCCGCTGCTGGCGGCCAAGGAGGTCAACCTCGCGATCCGGGAGACCCTGCGCCGCAAGCTGGTCGTGCTCGGCGCCTGCATCGGCACCGACGCCCACACGGTCGGGATCGACGCGATCCTCAACGTCAAGGGCTTCGCCGGCGAGAAGGGCCTCGAGTACTACCGCGAGATCAAGGTGGTCAACCTCGGCGCCCAGGTGCTCGTCCCGGAGCTGGTGGCCAGGGCCAAGGCGGAGAAGGCGGACGCGATCCTGGTCTCCCAGGTCGTCACGCAGAAGGACGCGCACCTGCGCAACACCCGGGAGCTGGCCGAAGCGGTCCGGGCCGCGTCCTGGTCGAAGCCGGGCCGGCCGCTGGTTGTGATCGGCGGGCCGCGCTTCGACGTGACCGCGACCGGGACGCTCGGCGTCGACCGGATCTTCGGCAAGGGCACCACGCCCGGCGAGGTCGCGTCCTACCTGGCTCACATGCTGCGAACGGGCTGGGACCGGTGAGCCGCGAGGTCGGCTTCACGGTCACCCACCGCCGGTACGTGCCGTACTCGCACGCCCACTACGGCGGCTCGCTCGTCGACGGCGCGTACGTGCTGGGCATGTTCGGCGACGTCGCGACCGAGCTGTGCATCCGTACGGACGGGGACGAGGGGCTGTTCGCGGGGTACGCGTCGGTGTCGTTCGAGGCGCCGGTCCGGGCCGGCGACGTGCTGGAGGCGACCGCCGAACTGGTCCGGGTCGGCACCCGGTCGCGGGAGGTCGAATTCACCGCGCGGGTGCTGTGCCGGGCCGCCCCGGAGCGGTCCGCGTCGGCCGCCGATGTGCTGGCCGAACCGGTCGTGGTGGTGCGCGCCCGCGGCACTGTCGTGATCCCCTGACCGGGTGAGAAACATTCTGCGGCGTGTCGCCGATTGACACGCCGTTGACCGGTTCGGGCCGGTGATCGCCGACCACGGTCCTGGCCTGGGAATTCGACAATAACTGCAGGTCACGGGGGCGTTGACAGCGGCCGAACAGGGGTCGCTATCGTCTGCGGGTCACATGTCGGGGAGCGTCCGATCCTGCGTCCAGCGTCGGTGCTCGCCGCCGCAGCGGGCCCTCGGGAGACGTTCCGGGAGCCAGGTCCGTGCGGGGCGGCGAACGCGGGGCGTGCGTCGGTCGATCGCTGCAGGCACGGTGGTGGGGGGACCGCCACCGAGGAGCGTGGGGGTCGCACGGGGGGTCACTAGACAACGGTTGAGGTGGTCGCAGCCTGCGGCGATCCGGCCGGCCCGAAGGTTTTCCCGCCAACCACCGCGCTTGCCTGACGCCCCGGTGACATGGGCGCTGGGCGCGGGAGTCCGCCGTCGGCGGACTCCCGGCCCTCGCAGCCCAGTCCCGCCCCAGCCCCCACCGATCCCGGCCCCCGCGGGCCCCGCCGCCCCCGCTGCCGAGCCCGACCGGCCTGGGTCGTGTCGGGCGCCGGCCGCGCCCGTTCCGCCGAGCGTCGCTCGCCCGGCTTCTGCCTCCCGCGGCCCCTGCCGCGCCGCTGCCGAGCGCGACCGGGCCGGGTCGTGTCGGGCTCCGGCCGCCCGTTCCGCGGAGCGTCGCTCGCCCGGCTTCTGCCGGGCGCCGGTTCTGTCGGAGGATGCTGGAAGAGTGCTCGCATGGAGATCGGCGAGCATCTCGCTGCGCTGAAGAACGAAGGGGCCCTGCTCGCGGTCGCCGCGGAGCGGGTCGACCACGAGGCGCCGGTGCCGGGCTGCCCGGCCTGGCAGGTCGGCGACGTCGTGCGGCACACCGGGCTGGTGCACCGGTGGGCGACCGCGGCGGTGCGTGACGGGCAGGACCGCTCGCGCTATCCGGACGACGACGGCGCCGACCTGGCCGGCGCCGAGCTGGTCGAGTGGTTCCGGGTCGGGCACGCGGCGCTGCTGGACACGCTCTCGTCGGCCGCCCCCGACGTGTCCGCGTTCACGTTCCTGCCGGCGCCGTCACCGCTGGCGTTCTGGGCCCGGCGGCAGACCCACGAGACCGGCATCCACCGCGCCGACGTCGAGTCCGGCGGCGGGCCGATCACCCCGTTCGACCGGGCCGAGGCGCTGGACGGGATCGACGAGCTGGTGGGCGGGTTCGCGGCCCGCCGGTCGAAGGACGGCGACCCGGTGTCGACGCTCGGGGTGGTGCCGACCGACGCCGACCAGGGCTGGTTGGTGCGGCCGGGCGCCGAGCCGGTGCGTGACGCGGCCGCGGCGGCCGGCGCGGACCTCGTGCTCCGCGGCTCCGCGTCCGATCTCCACCTGCTGCTCTGGAACCGTCCCGCCGGCGAGATCGAGACCACCGGCGATCCCGCCGTCCTCGCCGACTGGCGCACACGCATCCGCGTCCGCTGGGGCGGCCCCGCCCCCCGCCGCAACCGCCCCTAGACCCCTCGCCGTCGGCCCGAGCCGGCACCGCACCGGCCGGCGACAACACCGCGCCACCGTCGGCGCCGGCTGGCTGGCGCACGCGGCGGGTCCGCGGGCAGCCGCCGCGACCCCTGAACCCGCCGGCGGCGACTGCCGAGGGCGACGGCCGGTGGGACGGTCGAGGGCGACGGCCGGTGGGACGGCCGAGGGCGACGGCCGGTGGGACGGCCGAGGGCGACGGCCGAGGGAGACGGCCGAGGATCGGCCGGTGGCCCGGCGCCGGAACGGCCGTGCTCCCGGGGGCTTGGCCGGGTGGCCGATGGTCCGGGGTGGCCGACCCCGAGGCGCCCGCTGGTCCGGGGCGGCCAGTGGCGACGGCGGGCGGCGGGGGACTTGGGGTTAGTCGGCGGAGGGGGTGCGGAGGGACCAGGCGAGGGCGACGGTGGCGACGGCGAGGCGGACGGGGTAGCCGGCGCCGGCGAGGACGAGCCCGGCGAGCAGGAGGGCGACGTCGGCGCCGCGGAGCACCTGGGAGATCAGGCCGACCGGGGTGGCGCCGAAGCCGACGTCCGGGACGACGACAGAGCCGTAGTTCAGCGGCGGTCGAGTCGCGGCCCGGACCGCTGCCGCCAGCGCCCCGACGGCCGCCGCCACCGCGGCCCCGAGCGCCGGGTCACCGGCCGCCGGGGTGCCGGCCAGCGCGGGGTCGCCGGCGGCGACCAGTGCCGGCGCCGTCACCGCCATCCACAGCACCGCCCCGGCCGCCGGAAGCGCGGTGTGCAGCACGTGCAGGCTCCGGTCGTCGACCCGAAGCATCCGCCGCAGCCCGGGCTGGTCGGAGACCGTACGCAGTCCGGCGGTGAGCCGGCCGACCGCAAGCGCCCCGGCCAGCACCTGTGCCACCGCGACCCAGATCGGGTCGGCGACCGCGGCAACGACGTACGGCACGACCGCCAGCGCGGCGTAGCCGACGACCCGGTCCGGCTGCCGGCCGAGCCGTCGCAGGTCGGCCCGCAGCAACACGACCGGCCCGCGGCCGGGCAGCCGCCGGGTATGCACGGTCGCCCGGTCCCGCCACCGCCGCTCGTCCGCCACGCCGCGCAGCAGGCTGGTGTCCAGCCACG
>DASXAN010000921.1:0-11241 GCA_036406755.1 Gemmataceae bacterium | reverse complement strand
AGACTCCCGGCTCGGCAGGAGCCTCGCCCTCCCGGGCATTGCCTACCGCATCCGGGCGAGCTTGACCCCCAGCCACACGGCCGACAGGCCGAGGAACACGCTCAGGCCGATGTACGCGGCGGCGGCCAGGCCGTTGCCGTCGCGGAGCAGTTTGTGGGACTCGACCTCGAACGTCGAGAACGTGGTGTACCCCCCGGTGAACCCGACGGCGACCAGCAGCCGCAGGTCGTCCGCCCGGACCCAGGACGATTCGGAGAACGCCAGCCGATCGTCCATGACGGTTGTGAACCAGCCGAGGAACAGGCTGCCGGTGATGTTGATGAAGAACGTCCCCCACGGGAAGGCGGTGCCGAACCAACGGCCGAACCAGCCGGCGACGGCCCACCGCGTGACCCCTCCAAGGGACGACCCGAAGGCGACGAGGGCGATCTGGGTAACGACCGTGCGCACGCGCTGGCCTCCCATGGGTCCGCGGGCCGTTGTCGTTGACCCCGGGCGATCGGCCGCGCCCCCCGGCGGACCGCCCACCCGGGCGGGCCAAACGAAAGCCCCGCCGGGAGTCGGGGCTCCCGGCGGGGCTCGGCGTCTGGTCAACGCTCCCGCCCTTGGGGGGGTCCCCTGGGTAGGAGTTATCAGCCGCGGGCCGCGGCGGTTGAACGGCGAACTCCATCGCCTCCGGTTTTCGTCTACAGATATCCGGTCCGACTCGGCGGGGCAAGGCCGGCCGCCCGGTCACGGCCGTGGGCCGGGTAATTGCTCCGCCGGGGCGGCGGCCGGCGGGCACGCTCCGACGGCCACGGCCGGGTCGCCGACGGCGGCGGCCAGGTCGGCGGCCGCCTGGCTGACCTCGAACCGGGCGTCCAGGTAGGCGTCGGCCGCCCGCAGCAGATTCCGCTGCACGTCGATCACCCGCAGCACGTCCACGCCCTGCTCGGCCTGGCCGAACAACTGCTCCATCTGCCGCTGGGCCTGCCGCAGGTCCGGGAGGACCTCGGCCGGGTACTCGTCGGCCCACTTGCGGGCCTCGACGAACCGGGCCAGCGCCGCCTGCACGTCCTGGCCGATGCGGATTTCCGTCTGCCGCACCTCGGCCCGGGCGCGGGCCAGCTCGGCCTGCCGCTGGAGGATTTCGCCCCGGTGGGTGTTGAACACCGGGATCGGGGCCGACACCGACACGCCGACGAAACTGTCGCGGGTTTCGTTGAACTCGTAGCTCGGGCCGACGGACGGGTTGCCGAACCGGTCGGCCACTTGCAGCCGCAGCCGGGCCTCGGCCTCGGCGACGGCGGCGCAGCGGGCGTGCACGTCCGGGCGGACCTGGACGGCGTATTGCACGATCGCGTCGGCCGGGGCGGTCGGGAGTGGCCGGTCCAGCTCGCCGACAACGGCGAAGGCGTTGTCTGTGGTGCCGAGCTGCAGCCGCAGTTCGGACCGGGCGACCGCCAGGGCGGCCCGGCCCTGCCCCCGCTGGGCGCGGGCGGTGTCCAACTCGGTCCGGGCCAGGATGACGTCGGCCGCCCGGAGCTTGCCGGCCTCCAACAGCCGCCGCCCCTGGCCGACGACCAGCTCGTTCAGCCGAACGGTTTCCTCTAGGATGTCCAGCTTCTGCTGCCGGTAGACGACGGCGTTGTACGCCCGGATGACGGCCACCGCGGTGGCGACTTCCTGGTCGGCGATCTCCCATTCGGTGCGGGTGACGGCCGCCCCGGCCGCCGCCCGCCGCTCCCACCTCTGACCCCGGACCTCGATGTCCAGTTGGACGGTGGCCTGGTAAGGGAAGTGGTTGGTGACGTCCGGCCCGCTGGCCCGCCGCAGGACGGTGTTCGCCGCCGGGTTGTACGGGTAGGTGCGGGCGAGGACGACGCCGGCGGCGGCCAGGCCCCGCTGCTGGCGGACGACGGCCAGTTGCGGGTTGTTCTCCAGGGCGAACCGCACGGCCACGTCCAGCGATAGGACCGGGGCCGCCGGCGGTGCCGCAGCGGCTGCGGCGGCGAGCAGCAGTGGCACCACGCCCCAGCGGCAGCGGGTCATTGCGGCCCTCCGTGACCGAACCGGGTCCGTCCGCAAAAGCGGCACAGGACGTATCATCGGCAAATTGCCGCGCCGCCTTATAAAATCGCGGTCACCGCCGACCGTCCGGGCGGGGACAGTTTGCCCAGTCTACCCCGCCGCTCAATCCCGGACGCGGTAGACGCGAATCTCCGGCCCCGGCTTGCCCCCCTGCCGCGGCACCGCCAGGAACAGCCGGCCGGTGTCCGCGTCGAAGTACGACGTCTTCGCGTTCTTGGCCGTCGCCACCTTCTCCCCTGCCTCATATCGATCCGCGTCGAGCTGCCGGACGACGGCCAGGAACCCGTCGCCGCAGGAGGCGTACAGCCGCTTGTGCTTGGCGTCGTAGAACAGGTCGTCGATCCCGTCCGGGATGGGGACGCCGGCGACCTCCTTGCCCGACTCCGCGTCCATGACCACCACCATCGGCGGCTTGCGGCAGCCGACGAAGAGTCGGTTGTGGGCCTCGTCGATCGCCAGCGGGTGGCCGCCGCCGGCCTTGGTGATCGGGTGAGTGCCGATGACCTCACGCTTGTCCGGGTCGATGACGACCAGCTGCGACGGCGACGGCGTGACCAGGAACAGCCGCGGCTTGCCCGGCACGACTTGGAACCCCTCGGCCGCGCCCGGCAGCTTGATGTCCGCCTTGACGGCGAACGTCTTGGCGTCCACGACGCCGAGGGCCTGCTCGGCGTGGGCGACGTACACCTGCGCCCGGGCCGGGTCGTAGCGGACGTTGTCGGAGTCGTTGAACCGGATCGTCTTGAGCGGGGTGTAGTCGGCCCCGTCGAAGACGTTGCACAGGCTACCCGACCCGAGGCCGACGAACACCCGGTCCAGCTCGGGCGAATACGCCACCCCCTGGATGCCCGACTGGCCCGACACCTGCTTAAGCAGCTTGCCGGCCTTCAGGTCCACCACGTCGAGGGTGCCGTTGGCCGTGTCCGCCAGGAACAGCCGGTCCCGCTTGGCGTCCAGGGCCAGGTGGTCGAGCTTGCCGGCCTTGCCCTTCAGGACGATCGTCTGCACCAGCTCTAGCGACGACGGCTCGGCGGCCGGGGCGGCGAGCGTCAGCCCGGCCACCGCGAACATGGTCGTGACGGCGTGGCGCGCGTTCATACGGGTGCTCCTTGGGGGGCGACGGGTTTCGGCGGCGGGACCGGCGCTGGCGTGGCGCGGGCGGCCGGGTGCTGCAACCGCTCCAGCACCAGGTAGCCGACCGGGATGACCATGCGGGTGAAGAGCATGTTGGCCGTCAGCCCGCCGATGACCATGATCGCTAGCGGCTGCTGCATCTGCGCCCCGGGGCCGATGCCGAGTGCGAGCGGGAACAGGCCGAGGATGGCGGCCAGGCTCGTCATCAGAATCGGCCGGAACCGGGTCCGCCCGGCCAGGATCAGGGCGGGTCGCAACTCCATGCCCTCGGCCCGCAACTGCTGGATGTACTCGACCAGCAGGATGCCGTTCTTCATGTCCAGGCCGATGAGCAGGATCGCGCCCATGTAGCTGGAGACGTTCAGCGGCGTGTTCGTCAGCCACAGGGCGAACAGGCCGCTGACCAGCGACAGCGGCTGCGTCAGGAAGATGAGCAGCGGCAGCGTCACCGACTGGAACTGGAAGGCGAGCATGATGAACACCAGCAAGACGGCCACGACCATGACGACGAGCAGGCTCTCGAACGCCTCCCGCTGTTTGAGGAAGTGGCCGCCCAGCTCCCAGCGGTAGCCGGCCGGCAGCTGGAAGTCGGCCATCCAACCGCGGACGTCGCTGACCACCGAGCCCAGGCCGGCCTCGCCCTCGTCGATCTCGGCGGTGACGAACGCGGCCGGCTGCTGGTTCTCGCGGAACTGCTGGTCCGGCGTCCGCACCGGCTTGACGGTGGCGAGCGCCGACAGCGGCACCGCCCGGGACGCCGCCGGGTTCGCATTTAGCCCCCCGTGAATCACGGGGGGCAAATTGCTTGGCGGCAGCGTGATGAGTTGACTCAGCACGCGGGTCGGGTCGAACCGGCCGTTGCCGAACCGGACAGCGTCCGGATAGCGGACGCGGATGTCCGTGATCCGGGCCGAGGATTCCTGCACCTGCCCGGCGATCTGCCCGAGGAAGATCGCCCGCAACTGCCGGCTCACAGCGTCCGGCTTGACGCCCAGCCGCTCCGCCTTCGCCGGGTCCACCTCCACCATCAGGTCCGGGTTACCGGCGAAGACGTTGCTGTTGACCTCCTTGACCCCGCGGCCCTTCCCCTTCTTCTCGAACAGCTCGCCGAGGTCGGACGCGATCCGCCGCAGTTCGCGCTGGTCCGGGCCGAACAGCTTGACCTCGATCGGCTTGTTCGCCCCGCTCAGGTCGTCCAGCTCGTCGGCCATGATCTGCACCAGCTCGATCTTCAACTGGTGCTCCGCGAACCCCTCCTTCAGTTCGTCCTCGACCTCGTCCATGACGCCGGGCTGCTTATTGCCGCTTCGATCGGTCCAGCCGGCGAGCGGCCGGCGGCGGTACGTATTGCGGACCCACTCGCGGGCCTCGGGCGTGCCGAGTTTCATCTGCCGGGCCGGCAAGACCTTCTTTTCCAGGTCCTCCAGCGGCGGCCGGACCGGCTTGGTCACCAGCTTCACCGGGTCGTCCTCGGCCGGCCGCAGGACCACCTGGATGTCGCCACGGCTGGTCTGGGTGGCGAACAGGCCGAGTTCCGCCCCGGTCCGGCGGACGTACGCCTCCACGTCCGGGTTCTTCGACAGCACCTGTTCGATGTCTTTCGCCATCTTCTCGGTCTCGGACAGCGGCGTGCCGGCGGGCGCCCAGTAATCGACGACGAACGCCCCCTCGTCCATGGCCGGCATCAGTCCCGTCTCCAGTCCCTTGACCAGGGGCGGGGGTGGCGGCTTGCCCGGACCCCGCGGGGCGTTCCAGTCCGGGACGCCGGTGAACAGCAGCACCCCGGCCGCCACCGCGGCCACGGACAGCCCCAGCGTCAGCCGCGGGAAGTACAGGGCGACCGACAGGCCCAGCTCGTACAGCCAGGCGAAGAAGCGGTAGATCGGCCCTGGCGGCGGCATCGGCCGGCCGGCCAGGAACTTCGCCGCGAACACCGGGATGAGCGTCAGGCTGATGACCATCGACACCAGCACGGCGATCGACAGCGACCAGCTCAGGGCGGCGAAGAACTCGCCGTAGACGCCGACGATGAACGCCAGCGGCAGGAAGACGAGGACGGTCGTCAGGGTCGAGCCGACGACGGCGCCGGTGATCTCGGCGGAGGCGGCGTCGATGGGATCGGGTGGTGAGTGGTGAGTGGTGAGTGGTAGAGTGGTGGGGCCGTTAAGCCCACCCGCGGCGGCAGGTGGGTAAGACGACCCACCCGCCGCCGCGGGTGGGCTTTTGTGCTTTTGCTGCTCCAAGTGCCGCGCGATGTTCTCCACCACCACGACCGTGTCGTCGATGATCAGCCCGATCGCCACCGCCAGCCCGCCGAGCGACATCAGGTTGAGCGTCCCCCCGGCCCAGTGCAGGAACAGGAACGTGATCGCCAAGGTCGTCGGGATGGCCAGCGCCGAGATGAGCGTCGCCCGCCAGCTCCGCAGGAACACCAGCAGGATCAGCACGCTGAACAGGCCGCCGATGAAGATCGCGTCGCGGACGTTGTGCACGGCCGTCTCGACGAACTCCGCCTGGTCGTACACGACGGTCGCCTGGATGTTCCGCGGCGGCCGCTTGTCCGCCGCCCCGGCCGGCTTGCTGAGCTGGTACCGGTCCAACAGTGCCCGCACGTCGCGGGAGACGTTCACCGTGTTCCCGCCCAGCCGGCGGAAGACGGTGATGACCACCGCGTCCCGCTTGTCGAAGCCGACGGACAGCGCCCGGTCCTGGTGCAGCACCTTGACGTCGGCCACGTCCCGCACCCGCAGCGGCTGGTCCTTGCGGGTCGAGACGACCATCTCCTCGATCTGCCGGACCGTCTCCGGCTGGCTGTTGACGAGCACCTGGAAGGCGAACGGCTGGCCCTCGACCCGGCCGACCGGCTGGAGGCTGGACTGCTGGCCGATCTGGTCGGCCAGGTCGGCGGCCGACAGGCCGGCGGCGAGCAGGTCGTCCGGCCGGGCGATCACCTCGACCTCCCGCACGTCCCCGCCGGCGACGTTGGCGTAGAGCACGTCCGGGACCGTCTTGATGAGCGGGGCGAGTTGGTAGAAGGCGTAGTCGCGGAGCTGGGACGGGCTGTCGCCGCCGGTCAGGACCAGCGACAGGATCGGGAAGACCGACGGCGTCATCTGCTCGACCGTCAGGTCCACGTTCGGCGGCAGGTCGCTGCGGCGGGCGCCGATGCGGTTCCAGGTGAGCGTCTCGGCGGCCCGCATGTCGGTGCCGGGGGTGAAGTCCACCGACAGCTCGCTGCCGCCGCGGATCGTCTTGGACCGCACCTGGGCGACGCCGAGCACGGTGCTGACCGCCTCTTCGAGCGGGCGGGTGACCTTGACCTCCATCTTGGTCACGTCCCAGTCCGGGACGCGGGCGACGACGGCGATGCGGGGGAAGGTGACCTCCGGGTAGACGCCGCTGGGCATGCGGAAGGCACTGTAAACGCCGCCGGCGGTCAGCAGCGCGCAGGTCAGGACGACGGCGCCGAAGTACGGACGGGCTCTGGAAGCGAGGTTGATCATGCGCGGTTCGCCCGTTGAGCGACGACAAACGCCTACGGCTTCTTGTCCTCCATCGGTGGCATCTCCTCGTCCTCCTCCACCTCCAGCTTCACCGCGTCGCCGGTCTGCAACCCCTGGCCCTTCTCCACCACGACCAGGGCGTGCTCCAGGTCGCCGTGCCACTTCTTCTCCGGGTCCTCCAGCCGCACGACTTCCACCTGCCTCAGCACCCGGTCACGGACGCCAATGATCGCCCGCAGCCGGCGGGCCTTGCCCGTCTGCTCTTCCTTGCCGTCCGCGTTCGTCTTCGTCTCCACGTCCTCGACCACGACCACGGCCGGCGGGTCCTGGTCCTCCATCAGCGCGGATTCGGGCACGGCCCAGCACGCCCGGCCGGGCTTGGTCAGGACGCGGACGCGGGTGACGGCGTTGGCCCTTAGCTTCAGCTCCCGGTTCGGGAACCGCACCTCGACGGCGATCAGCCCGGTGTCGGGCTCCGCCTGCTCGGCGACGTACACCACCTTGCCTTCGGGGTCCGCCCCGGCGTCGGCGGCCGGGTCGCGGTCCACGCCGCCGAGCTTGGCCGGCAGGCCGACGTGCAGCTTGCGGGCCTCCGAAACCGGGACGTAGGAAACCACGTCGATCTCGTCCTCGATGTCGATGACGTCGGCGACGCTGGCGCCGGCGGTAAGCGTCTGGCCGACGACCACCTGCAGCCGGCCGAGCCGGCCCTTCCGCGGGGCGGTCAGGGTGTAGAGCTTCAGCTGCCGGTCGATCGACGCGATGTCGTCGTCCGCGGCGGCCAGCTTGGCGTCGTCGGCGCGGACGCTGGCGCGGGCGGCGTCGAGGGCCACGGCCGCCTTCTCCAGTTCGACCGGGGCGACGAGCTGCAACCCGCCGCCGGACGTCCCCTGGTTCCGCTTGAGCTCGTTGAGCCGGCGGACCTCCAGTTCGGCCTGCTTGACGGCGAACTCGGCCGCGGCTTTCTCCGCCTGGAGAACTTTCTTCGCGGACACGGCCTTGTCGCGGGTGACGAGCAGGACGGTGGCGTCCAGCTTGGCGATGACGTCGTCCGCCTCGACCGGCTGGCCCTCCGCGACCGGCTTGCCGGCCGCCCCGTGCAGGACCGACAGCACCCGCCCCTCGACCGGGGCGGTGACGCGGGCGGCGTGGTCCGGCAGCGGCTCGGTCGTGCCGACCAGCTCCGTCCATTCCTCGAGGACGACGTGTCGCACGCCCTCCCACTTGACCGGGGCGGGCGGCACCTTCTCCTCGGCCGGCGGCGTCGCCGGGCCGCGGCAGCCGAGGGCCAGGCCGGCAAGCAGCCAGAGGACAGAGGACAGAGGACAGAGGACAGATCGGCCCTTGGCTGTCCTCTGTCCTCTGTCCTCTGTCCTCTGGATGAGAGGACAAACGGTCGCCATGAGACGACTCCGGGCCGAAGTGCGGGCGGGGCCGGGCCGAGTCCCCGGGGGTTCCCCGTCGATCATAGCAGAACACCGATGACGCGGCTGTGAACCGCCGATAAGGAATTGCTTATCGTCCGCCCGCGAGGAGCGGTCATGCCAGGAGATCGGTCACGACCTTGCCGGCCACGTCCGTCAGGCGGAAGTCGCGGCCCTGGAACTTGTACGTCAGCCGGGTGTGGTCGAACCCGAGCAGGTGCAGGATCGTCGCGTGCAGGTCGTGGACGTGGACCCGGTCCTCGACGGCGTTGAACCCGAACTCGTCGGTCGTGCCGAGCGTGACCCCAGGCTTGACGCCGCCGCCGGCCAGCCAGACGGTGAAGGCGTTCGGGTGGTGGTCCCGGCCGTCGTTGCCGCCCTGGACCATCGGCGTCCGGCCGAACTCGCCGCCCCAGATCACCAGCGTGTCGTCGAGCAGGCCGCGCTGCTTCAAGTCCTTGATGAGCGCCGCACAGGCACGGTCGGTATCCTTGCAGTTCTTCTTGAGGTCCTTGACCAGGCTGCCGTGCTGGTCCCACGCCTCGTGGAACAGTTCGATGAACCGCACCCCGCGCTCGACCAGCCGGCGGGCGAGCAGGCAGTTGTTGGCGAACGACGCCTTGCCCGGCTCGGCCCCGTACATCTCCAGCACGGCCTTCGGTTCGGTAGACAGGTCCATCAGGGCCGGGGCGCTGGTCTGCATGCGGAACGCCATCTCGTACTGGCTGATGCGGGTGGCGATCTCCGGGTCGCCGGTCGCGTCCAGCCGCATCGTGTTCAGCTCGCGCAGCGCGGCGAGCGAATCCCGCTGCGTATCGCCGTCCACGCCGCGGGGGTTGGACAGGTACAGCACCGGGTCGCCGCCGGCGCGGAACTGAACGCCCTGGTGGACGGTGGGCAAGAAACCGCTGCCCCAGTTCGAGTTGCCGCCGCTGGGCCCCTTGGCCCCGGAGCTGAAGACGATGAACCCGGGCAGGTCGTCGGCCTCGCTGCCCAGGCCGTAGGTGACCCACGACCCCATGCTCGGCCGACCGAACTGCGGCGAGCCGGTATTCATCAGGATCTGGCCGGGGGCGTGGTTGAAGGCGTCGGTGACCATCGACTTGACGACGGCGATGTCGTCCACGACTTCGGCCAGGTGCGGCAAGAGTTCCGACAGATCCGCCCCGGACTCGCCGTGCTTGGCGAACTTGAATTTCGGGCCGAGCAGCTTGGAGCTGGGGTTGATGAACGCGGCGCGATAGCCCTTAATCAAATCGGGCGGGGGCAGGGTGCCGTCGAATTTCGCCAGCTGCGGCTTGTGGTCAAACAGCTCCAACTGGCTCGGGGCACCGGCCATGAACAGGTAGATGACGCGCTTCGCCTTCGGGGCGAAGTGTGGGGCCTTGGGGGCGAGGGCGTCCGTCCGGCGAGCCGCGGGGCTTGTCCCGGCAGTCAGGTTCCCCAGCGCGATCGCCCCGAGGCCGACGCCGCACTCCTTGAGGAACCAGCGGCGGGCGAGCAGTTTCGGGTCGGTCCCACGGTAACGATAATCCTGGCAGTTCATCTCGACGGCCCCGCGATTATTGCCCTGACGGGCGGAAAAACACGTTCTTCAACTCGACCCCTTCGACCGCAGGAAACTGCACCGGTCCGCCCGGATCGGCCGTCACCGTCGCCCGGTGCCATGCCCCCGCCTTGCCGGTCTTCGTCACTTTCACGCCGCCGAACGACGCCGAGTATGTTGCGGTGTTCTGACCCGGCGCGGCGAGCTTCCAGTCGAAGATCAACTCGCCCGGACCGAGCGGCTTCTCGGTCACGAGGTCGGCCTTTACCGTCGCCTTCAAGGTTCCATCGTTCATCGTCCACGCGCCCGGCTGCGTCGTCCAGCCGTTGAGCGTCAGCCCGTCGAAGAGCGGCCGGTATCCCTGGTCGGCGGTCGCGCACTCATCGGGCTTCGGGTTCGTGCTGGGCAGTTCCTTGATCTTGAGGTTGCGGAAGTGGCACTCGGCGCCCTCGGACTCCAGCGCCAGGTAGCCCTTCCGCGGCCGGCAGCGGCTGACGCCGGACACCTCCTTGCCGTTGACGTGCAGCTTGATCGCCCCGTCGTTGGCCTCGACCTTGTAGTGGTTCCACTCGCCGCCGCCCTTGGCCCGGTTCTCGCTCGGCAGGCAGCGGGCCCAGCCGAGCGGGTGCGGCCGGTCGGGCGCGCACGTCGCCCCCCAGATGCTGAACAGGTCGCCGTGGCTGGTGGCCGTCACCGCCCCCGTCTTCTTGTCCTTGTACTCCAAGTTGACCAGCACCTGCACCTCGATGCCGCGGGTGTACGGGCTGCCGACGGCCGGCAGGGCGTCGCCCCAGACGAAGAAGCCGGAGTTGCCGACCTCCTTGGTGTTGACGTGCATCCAATCGAACTCGGCGACGAAGTTCTCGTACTGCCGGTCGGTCCGCAGGAATCCGTAGGGCCGGCCCGTGGTGATGATCTCGTCGCCGCGGACGAAGAATGTGCCGGGGGCGGTGTTGACGCGGGCCCAGCCGGTGAGGTCCCGGCCGTTGAAGAGCGGCCGGTAGCCGTCGCCCACATCGCCGATGGCGGGCGCGGCCAGGGCCAGGCCGAGCACGAAAACGGAGACGGCGAGGGTGCGCGTCATGGGGCGTCACTCCTTGGTGATCGTCTCGTCCAGGTTCAGCAGCACGCGGGCCACGGCCGTCCACGCCGCCAGCCGCGGGGCCGTCACGCCCGGCGGTAGGTCCGGCGGCTGCTTTGGGTCCGCGGCCGCCAACTCCCACGGGTCCGCCCCGCCGCCGGCGTACCGCTCGGTCTGCTTCTCCAACAGGCCGAGCAGCACCGCCGACTCGCGGTCCGTCGGCGTGCGGGCCAGGCAGCGGCGGAAGGCGTACGTCAGCCGGTCGGCGTCCGTCGGGCCGCCGTCGCGCACCGCTCGCAGCGCCAGGCCGCGGGCGCAGTCGAGGAACACCGGCTCGTTCAGGGCCGTCAGCGCTTGCAGGGGGGTGTTCGACCGGGTGCGGCGGACGCAGGCGAAGTCGCCGTTGGGGGCGTCGAACGCCTGCAACGGCGGGTACGGCACCGACCGGAACCGGAACACGTACAGGCTCCGCCGGTACCGGTC
>DASXAN010000920.1:0-8164 GCA_036406755.1 Gemmataceae bacterium | reverse complement strand
TCGACCAGCCCCAACAGTGCCACCAGTTTCACCGTCCAACGGTCCGTCGACGGCGGAGCGTTCGCGACGCTGGGCACGGCGTTCGCCACCAACTACGCGGACACGACCGTGACGAGCGGGCACACCTACGCCTACCGGGTGTACGCGGCGGACGCCATCGGACCGTCGTTGAACCCGACGAACATTAGCACCGCCCAGGTGCCGGCCGCGGGGGCACACACGATCGATTATTCGGGCGGGTTCACCACCGCCAACACGACGCCGGGCAGCACCCACGGCGGGTTCCAATTCAACGGCGCGACGCAGGCGACCCTCGTCACCGGCAACCTCCTGCAGCTGACGACGAACGCCGGCAACCAAGCCCGGTCGGTCTGGTACACCTACCCGTCCGACCCGACCGGCCGCGGCGGCAAGATGTACATCGCGTCCTTCTCGACGACGTTCGTGTACAACCTGGCCAGCGCCGGCAACGGCCCGGCCGACGGGGTGACGTTCACCATCCAAAACTCCAGCAGCGGCCTCAGCGCCATTGGGGCGGCCGGCGGGTCGCTGGCCTATGCCGGGATCAGCCCGAGCGTCGCCCTGGGCATCAACGTCTATGGCGGCAACGCGCTGGGCACCGAGATCATGCAGAACGGGGTCGTGGACGAGAATTTCACCGAGACGAACATCAACACGCAAACTGTGAACGCCCCGATCACGATCACGATCACCTACGCCGCCGGCGTGCTGACCGTGACCGAGACGCAGACCCGCGGCGGTACCGTCTTCACCGACACCAAGTCGTTGGCGATCAACCTGCCCCAGTTGCTCCAGACGGATTACGCCTACGTCGGGTTCACCGGGGCGACCGGCGGGGCCAACTCGACGCAGAACATCAACAGTTGGACGTTCGACCAGGGCGCCGTCCCGGTGCCGCCGACCGGTCTGACGGGCACGCTGACCGGGTATACCGGCGGGGCCGTCGGCACGGTGCCGACGCCGGTGCCGATGGCCGAGAACCTGACCTGGGCCGCCGTCACGGACACGCCGGCCGCCGGCGGCACGGTCACTTACAAGATCCTGCGGGCCCTGTCCGCGGCCGGGCCGTACACGCAGATCGGCACCAGCACGACCAACTCGTACCCGGACTCCGGCCTGGCCACCAACACGACCTACTATTACAAGGTCCAGGCCACCGACCCGTACGGTGACTCGTTCCCGTCGACGTCGTTCTCGGTCACCACGCCGAACCTGGCGGCCACGCCCAACGGCAGCCAGACGACCAACGTCACCGCCACGTCGATCTCGTTCCAATGGAACGACGTGTCCAACAACGAGAACGGCTACCTGATCCTGCGGCGAACCGGCGGCTCGGGCACATTCCTGATCGTGGCGAACCTGCCGGCGAACTCGACCAGTTACACCGACAACGGCCTCTCGCCGGGGACGACCTATGACTACCACATCCAGTCGTACAACCTCGCTGGTTACTCGGACTTTGCCGGGGTGACCGACACCACCCTGTCCGCGACGACGTCCACCGCCCTGTCGTCGTCCGCCAACCCGGTGGCGGCCGCGACGCCGGTCACGTTCACGGCCACGGTCACGTCCGCCGGCGGCACCCCGACCGGCACGGTCCAGTTCTACGACGGTTCGATCCTGCTCACCCCGACGCCGGTGCCGGTCAACGCCTCCGGCGTGGCGACGTACACGACCAGCTTCGGCGGCGGGGTGCACCCGATCACGGCCGTCTACAGCGGGGCCGCCTTTTTCAGCGGCAGCACGTCGCCGGCGGTGACGGAGATCGTGAACGGGCCGACGGAGGTCGAGGTGGCCCAGGTGGCCGACGGGTCGGCCCAGCGGTCCGCGGTGCGGTCGTTCACCGTCACGTTCTCGAGCCAGGTCACGTTCCTCAACGGCAACGCCACCGCCGCGTTCCAGCTGGCGCGGACCGGGCCGACCGGGCCGACCGGCAACGTGGGGCTGTCGGCCACCGTGACGACGGACGCCCAGGGCCGGACGGTCGTCACGCTGACGTTCTCCGGCCCGTTCACGGAGTCGAACACTGCGGCCGGCGTGAACCCGTCGCTCATCGACGGCATCTACACGCTTACCGTCCTGAGCGGCAACGTCACCGGGGCGAACGGGCTGGCCCTGGACGGCAACAACGACGGCATCGCCGGCGGCGACTTCGCCCTGGCGACGCACCGCCTGTTCGGGGACGTGGATGGGGACGGCGACGTGGACCTGCTGGACCTGAACCCGCTGGTGCCGGCCCTGTTCGGCGTCTTCCCCCAGCCGAACTACAACCCGGCGTTCGACTTCGAGGGGGACGGCGACGTGGACCTGCTCGACCTCAACCAGTTCGTCCAACGCCTCTTCCTCTCCGGGTACACCCCGTGAACCCCGGCCGGGCCGGGGGCGGGCAACCGCCCCCGGCTGCTCATCGGCGACGGGCCATGAGCAGGCCGTCGCCGACGGCCAGCAGGCAGGCGTCCACCCGGGCGTCGTCCCGCACCCTCAGGTTGAGCGCCCGGATGGCGGCCGTCTCGGCGTCGTCCGCGGCCGGGTCGGCGACCGCCCCGTGCCACAGGGCGTTGTCAATGACGATCACGCCGCCCGGACGGACCAGGCCCAGGCACGCCTCGTAGTAGGCGTCGGAGTTCTCCTTGTCGGCGTCGATGAAGGCGAGGTCGAACGCCCCGGCCGACCCGCCGCGGAGCAGACCGGCGAGCGTGTCCACGGCCGGCCCGAGCCGCAGGTCGATGCGGTCGGCCACGCCGGCCTCCCGCCAGTAGCGGCGGGCGACGGCCGTCCACTCCTCGCTCACGTCGCAGCAGACCAGCCGCCCGCCCGGCGGCAGGGCCGCCGCCACCGCCAGGCCGCTGTAGCCCGTGAACGTGCCGACCTCCAGGGCCGCCCGCACCCCGGTCACCCGGACCAACCAGGCGAGGAAGGCGGCCTGGTCGGGGCTGACCTGCATCCGGCCCCGCGGCAGCTCGGCCGTCTCCTGCCGCAGCCGCCGTTGCACGGGCGTCTCCGGGGTCATCACGTCGCAGACGTAGTTGGCGACGGGGTCGGGCAGCAGCGACTTCGGCATGGCGGCGTCCGCGGCAAAGTCGGGCGACAAGGAGGATTTCACCACCCCGACCCGGCCGCGGCAACCCCGCCCGCGGGCCACGCCGGCCCGGTCGGGATAAACCAGTCCACGCCGACCCGGGTTCGGCCGCATCTTCAGGAGGGAGCACCATGACCGACGGAGTCGGACGCCGAACGCGGCACATGGCGGCCGCGGCGGCCGTGCTCGGGCTGGCCGCCGCCCTGTTCTTCGCCCGGCTCGGCGACCGGTCGTTGTGGTCGGAGGAGGTGCGGTGGGCGGAGATCCCCCGCGAGATGCAGCGGTCGGGGGACTACTTCTGGCCGACGTTCAACGGCCGCGTGTACTACGACAAACCGCTCGGGTCGTACTGGCTGGTCCTGGCTGCGGCCCATCTCACGGGGGTGATCGACGAACTGGCCGCCCGGCTGCCGAGCGCCGGCAGCGCTCTTGCCGCCGTCGTGTTCCTGATACTGTTGGCCCGCCGGCTGTACGGCCGCCGCACGGCCGCCGTCGCCGGGGCCGTCCTCGCCACCAGCTTCGGCTTCACCGTGTTCGCCCGCACCGCCTCGGCCGACGCCGAAACCGTGGCTGGCGTCCTGGCGGCACTGTGGCTGTACGTCCGCAACGAACGGCGCGCCGGGGGCGGGTGGGTGGTCGGGTTCTGGCTGGTGATGGCGCTGACCTCGCTAACGAAGGGGCTGCTCGGCTTCGCCCTGCCGCTGCTCGTCGCCGGCGCGGATGCGACGTGGGCCGGCCTCGCCGACGCGGGATCGCATGACGGGCGACTGCGGCGCGTGATTGCCGCCAACGGTTGGCTGCTCAACCGGGCGACACTGCTGGCCGCCCCGCTCGCGGCGGCGGTCTACCTCGCCCCGTTCCTGCTCTCCGCCGGCGGCCTGACGGCCGGGCTGGGCATGGTGTACCGGGAGAACGTCCGCCGGTTCTTCGACCCGGCCAACCACCGCGGCCCGGTCTACCTGTACACCTACATCATCCTCGCACTACTGGCCCCGTGGTCACTCTTCCTGCCGGCCGCCCTGGCCCGCGCGCACGTCACGCGCCCGGCGAGCAACCGACTCCGCCGCGGCGACCGGTTCGCCCGGGCGTTCTTCTGGGCCGTGTTCCTGTTCTTCACGGCGTCGGCGTCGCGGCGGAGCTACTACCTGCTCCCCGTCCTGCCGGCGGCCGCGCTCCTGGTCGCGGCAGTGCTAACGCGCCGAGCCGACCGGTTGCCGGAGGCGGCCCGGCGGCTGCGGACGGCCGGCGTGGGGCTAATCGCCCTCGCCGTGCTCGCCGCCCCGGTCGCGCTGGTGCCGCCGGACCTGCGGCCGGCCCCGCTCGGCCGCCTACCGGAACTGCCGGCCCCGGCAGCGTTCGTCGCCGCGTGGGCGGTGGCCGTCGGGGCACTCGCCATCGCCGCCGTCCGCCCCCGTCGGCTCGCCGCGGCCCTGGTCGCCGCCGCGTTCGCCGGCCAGGCGTACCTGTTCGTCTTCGCCCTGCCGGCGACCGAGCCGTACCGCACGCAGCGGGCGTTCGTCGCCGCCGTCCGCAACCGGTTCGGGGACGAGTTATCCGCCGGCCTCGCCCTCTACCGCACGGACGAGATTGTGTACTACCTCGACCCTCCCGGCCCGCTGCCGGAGTTCGACACGCCGGACGAACTCCGCCGGGCCGCGAACGACGGCGGCATCCGCTGGCTCATCCTCCGCCGCCGCGACCGGGCCGCCCTCGGCGATGGCTGGGCGGACGTTGTCGCCGAACCGGTCGGGCCGTGGGACACGGACGACCGGGCCGGGACGAAGTTGCTCCTCGTGCGGGCCACCGGCCGCGAATAAACCGGAATTTATCTGCCGGTCATCGCGGGATTACGGTCTCCGCGGTATGCTGCGGAGTGGGGCCAGTCCCGCCCGCCGGAGCCTGCCGTTGCGCATCATCCTCCGACTCCTGACGACCGCGACCGTCGCCGTGCTGCTCGCCAGCGCGGCCGCGGGCCAGCCGCCGGACGTGGGCAAGAAGGAGAAGGGATCGAAGGGGCCGCCCGACGAGGATAAGGCGATCCTCAGCGAGATTCGGGAGGCGTACAAGGCCCCGTTCGAGGTCCACGAGGACGTGCTGAAGCAACTCCGCAAATCCTACGGCGACCCGTCGCCAGCCCGAGAGGACAAGATCGTCCGCGAGCTGCGGCGGCTGTACCAGCTGTCCCCGGACCAGGAGGCGGTCGTCGTGCGGGAGGTGCGCTCGGCCGTCGCACAACCGTCGGCCGCGGCGGAGGACCGCTTCTTCCGGCTCGTCGACAAGATGGAGCGGCTGCCGGAGGGCACGGTGCCGGCGACGGTCCAGGCTGAGCAGCTGCGGAAGCTGTTCGGCAAGCTCGACGCCAACGGCGACGGCGTGCTCAGCACCGGCGAGATGCCCGAGCCGCTCCGCGCCGACCGCGGCCGGTGGGACGCCAACCGCGACGGCGTCATCGACCAGACCGAGTACGAGGCGTACTACCGCGGCCGGCTGCGGCACCTGTCCGAGCAGGTCACCGCCGGGCAGATCGACCTGAAGCTGAAGCGCGGCGGGCCGACGATCGCGACGACCACGCACGGTACCGAGTCGAAGTCCGCGGGCGCGGAGGAACCGCGGCCGGCCGTGGCCCGCGCCGGCAAGCTGCCGAAGGGCCTGCCCGACTGGTTCGTGCAGCTCGACGCCGACGGCGACGGCCAGGTGGGGCTGTACGAGTGGAAGGCGAGCGGCCGGCCGATCGCCGAATTCACCGCCATTGACCGCAACGGCGACGGCCTCGTCACACCGGACGAGATGCTGCGGTATTTGGCCGAGCACCCGGATGCCAAGGCCGCGGTCACGTCGTCCGGCAAGTCGAAGAAGTGACCCGATGGGAATCCGCGTCCTGGTGATCGAAGACGAGCCGGGGATCGCCGACTTCGTCGCCCGCGGGCTGCGGGAGGAGGGTTTCACGGTCGAAGTGGCCGCCGACGGCGACGCCGGCCGGCACGCCCTGGCCACCGGCACCTGGGACGTGGTCCTGCTCGACTGGTGGCTGCCCGGCACCGACGGCCTGACCCTGCTGCGGCGATACCGGACCGACGGCGGGGCCGCCCCGGTCCTGTTCCTGACGGCCCGCGACGCCGTGCCCGACCGGGTCCGCGGCCTGGACGCCGGGGCCGACGACTACCTGTGCAAGCCGTTCGCGTTCGAGGAACTGCTGGCCCGGGTGCGGGCGCTGGCCCGCCGCCCGGCCGCGGCGGCCGGCACCGTCCTGGCACACGCCGACGTGCGGCTGGACCTCGTCACCCACCGGGCGGAGCGGGCCGGCCGGCGGCTGGACCTGACGCCCAAGGAGGAGGCACTCTTGGTGTTCTTCCTCCGCCACCCCGGCGAGGTACTGTCCCGCACCCGCATCTACGAACAGGTGTGGGAGGAGCGGTACGACGGCCTGTCGAACACACTGGAGGTGCACGTGATGGAACTGCGGCGGAAGCTGGAGGCGCACGGCCCGCGGCTGATCCACACGGCCCGCGGCCGCGGCTACCTGTTCGGCGACCCGCCGGGGGGCGAGGCGTGACGCTGACCACGCGGCTGCTGCTGTTCTTCCTCGGGGCGCTGGCGGTGGTGCTCGCCGGCTTCTCGGCCGGCGTGTACCTGCTCACCCGCGACCACCTGTACGGCCGGGCGGCCGACCGGCTGGAGTCTGCCGCCCGGACGCTGGCCGCCGCGGTCGAGATCAGCCCGGACGGGGCGGAGTGGGAGCCGGGCCAGCGGCTGCTCGACTTCGGCCCGGGCGGCGAGTCGGTCGTCTGGCAGGTGAGCGACGGGAAGGGCCGGACCGTGGACGGCTCGCCGGGGGCCGACGCCCGGCTCGGCGAACTCGGCACGGGCGGGTGGGAGTCCGTGTACCGCGACACCTTCCGCCGGGACCGCACCGATTCGCAAGGCCAGCCGTGGTGGGCGACGCGCGAGCGGGTCCGGCCGGCGACTCTTCAGCCGGGCGGCCCCGGCACCGGCAAGCACGCGGAACTGATCGTCACCGCCACCGTCCCGCTCGGCCCGGTCCGCGACACGCTGTACCGGCTCGCCCTCGTCCTCGCCGGCCTGTCCGGCGGCATCCTGCTCGCGGCCCTCGGGGCGGGATACGTCATCTGCCGCCGGGCGCTGGCCCCGGTCACGCGGATGGCGACCGCGGCCCGGAACATGGGCGCGGCCGACTTCGGCGAGCGGCTGCCGGTCGCCCCGATCAACGACGAACTCGCCGACCTGGGCCGGTCGTTCAACGGCCTGCTCGACCGGTTGCAGGAATCGTTCGAGCGGCAGCGGCGGTTCACCGGCGAGGCGTCGCACCAGCTCCGCACGCCACTGGCCGCCATCCTCGGTCAAGCCGAGGTGGCCCTGCGGCGGGACCGAGAAGCGGGCGAGTACCGCGACGCTCTGGAGGCGGTCCGCGGGCAGGCCGCCCACCTGGGGCGGATCGTGGACGCGCTCCTGTTCCTGGCCCGGGTGGACGCCGAGGCCGGGCCGCCGACGGCCGAGCGGATCGACCTGGCCGCCTGGTTGCCGGAGCACCTGAAGGCGTGGGCGAACCACCCGCGGTCGGCCGACATTCGGGCGGAGGGCATGGCCGACGGCCCGGCGTGGGTGCACGCCCACCCGGCCCTGCTCGGCGAGCTGGTCAACAACCTGCTCGACAACGCGCTGAAGTACAGCGACCCGGGCACGCCGGTGACAGTCCGGCTGGGGCGGGACGCGAGGGCGGTGACGGTAGCGGTGGAGGACCGCGGCTGCGGCATCGCGGCGGCGGACCGGGACGGGCTATTCCGGCCGTTCTTCCGCGCGGCCGACGCCCGCCGGCGGGGCGTCGCGGGCGTGGGGCTGGGGCTGGCGGTGGCGGCCCGGCTGGCGAAGGCGTTCGGCGGCGACATCGCGGTGACGAGCGAGCCGGGCCGGGGGAGCTGCTTCCGCGTCACCCTACCGGCGGCGTGAGAAGCGGGTTCTTCCTGCACCGCAGGCGTTCGAGGTCGTATGGTGGGCCGAGGGCAACGAGGCCCACCGGCATTCGCTCGGTGGGCCTCGTTGCCCTCG
>DASXAN010000919.1:0-3150 GCA_036406755.1 Gemmataceae bacterium | reverse complement strand
GTATGACCTCACGGGCCTGAGCCGCGAGGAGTTGATGTTCGACAAGGAGAAGCTGCTCTCCGTGTACGACCGGACGATCAACGACGGCAAGGACCCGATCCGCACCCGCGGCGGCCGGCTGGGAGTCGCGTCCGAGCCGGCCGCGCCGGGTGGCGAGGTGGTGGGGTCGTGAGGTGGTGAAGACCACGACCCCGCGACCTCACCACCCCACCACCTGACCACCCGATGATGCTCGCACCGCCAGCCGACATTCCGACTCTGCCCGCCCCGGCCGTGCCGCTGTTGGCCGCGGTCGCCCTGGGCTTGGCCGCCGTCGGCCTGCTGTTGCCCCGCCCGCAACCGTGGCGGTACGCCCGCCTCGTCGGGGCCGCGGCCGCCGGGCTGGCCCTGGCCGCCGCGGCCGTCGTCGCCGCCCGGGCCGCCCGGGTCAACGCGGAAACTGTCCTCTTCTACTGCTTCGCCGGGCTGGCCCTGCTCGCCGGCGGCGTCATGATCACCCGCCAGAACCCGGCCCGGGCGGCACTGTCGTTCGCCCTGGTGATCCTCAGCACGACCGGCCTCTTTCTGCTCCTGGCCGCGCCGTTCCTGATGGCCGGGACCGTGATCATCTACGCCGGGGCGATCATCGTCACGTTCCTGTTCGTCCTCATGCTCGCCCAGCCGGACGGGGCCTCCGACGCCGACTTGCGGTCCCGCGAGCCGGCCCTGGCCTGCACGGCCGGGTTCTTCCTGCTGGCCACGCTGCTGCTGGTGCTGCGGCAGACGTACACGGTCGGCGAGATCGAGGCGCTGCTGGCGAAGGTGAACGACGCGCGTGGCCGGGAGTCGGTCGCCGACATCCGGTCTGCCCTGGGTGACCAGGCCGAGTTCGCCGACCGGTTGCAGCGGCAGGTCGAGCGGGTGCCGAGCGGCACGCCGGCCGCCGCGGCGCTGCAGCAGCAGGCGGACACGGTCGGTGACGTCTGGTCGGCCCCGACGCCGGAGGCGGCCCGCAAGCAGCTCGACGGCCTGGCCGCCGCGCTCGCCGACGCCCGGGTCCAGGTCGGCCGGCTCCAGCCGGCCGAGGCCACGAAGCTGTCGCCCATGGCCGGCACCCCGGCAAATAGTCCCCGGTCATTGACCGGGGGCAACATGCTGCCGGCCGAGAACGTCGCCGGGCTCGGGCGGACGCTCTTCAGCGACTACCTCTTGGCCATTGAAATCGCCGGCACGCTCTTGCTGGTCGCCACGATCGGGGCGATCGCCATCGCCCACCGCCCGGTCGCCACCCGGAGGGCAGCATGACCGTCCCGCTGTCGCACTACCTGGCGGTCGGGGCGGCCCTGTTCGTCCTCGGGGCGGTCGGCTTCCTCACCCGCCGCAACCTGATCATCCTGTTCCTCTCCGCCGAGATGATGCTCCAGGGGGTCGCGCTGAACTTCGTCGCCTTCGCCCGGGACCGGGGCAACCTGCACGGCCAGGTGTTCACGCTGTTCATCATTACGGTGGCGGCCTGCGAGGCCGGCGTCGCGCTGGCGCTGATCCTGACGCTGTACCGCGCCCGCCGGTCGCTGGACGTGAGCCTGTGGCAAGACCTGCGAGAGGCGGGGCAGGAGCCGACGGTGGACGAGGAGCCGCTGCCGCCGCCGGCCCCGGAGGAACCGCTGCCGACGCTGACCCCGGCCGGGCGGGTGCCGACCGACCGCCGCCCCGAGGACACGTATGTCTGAGCCGCTGTTGTGGCTGATCCCCGGCCTGCCGCTGCTCGGGGCGGCCGTCGCCGGGCTGCTCGGACCGGGCCTCCTGAAGCGGCAGAGCCACTGGCCGGTCGTGCTCGGCTGCGCCGGGGCGTGCGCCGTCGCCCTGTGGGTGTTGGCTCGGCTCATCGGCCTGCACGAGGGCGAGTTGCACCGGATCACGGCCCCGGCCGCCACTTGGTTCAGCGCCGGCAACGTCCACGTCTCCTACTCGATCGCCGTGGACCCGCTCACGGCCGTGATGTTGACTGCGATCACGTTCATCGGCACCTGGATCGCCGTCTTCTCGATCGGCTACATGCACGGCGACCCCGGCTATCCCCGGTACTTTGGGGTGTTCAGCCTGTTCGTCTTCTCGATGTGCCTTCTCGTGATGGCGGACAACCTGCTCCTGCTCTATGCCGGGTGGGAGGGGGTCGGGCTGTGTTCGTATCTGTTGATCGGGTTCTGGTTCGAGAAGCCGGCGGCGGCCGCCGCGGCCCGCAAGGCGTTCCTGATGACCCGCATCGGCGACGCCGGCATGATCCTCGGCATCTTCCTGCTCTGGGTCAGCTTCGGGTACAAGCTCGACTACGACAGCCTGTTCAAGGCCGCCCCGACGGCCGACCCGGTGCTGCTGAACGCGGCGTGTTTGCTGCTGTTCTGCGGGGCGGTCGGCAAGTCCGCCCAGTTCCCGCTGCACACCTGGCTGCCGGACGCGATGGAAGGCCCGACGCCCGTCTCGGCCCTGATCCACGCCGCCACGATGGTCACGGCCGGCGTCTACCTCGTCGCCCGGACCATGCCGCTGTTCCGCTACGCCCCGGCCGCCCAGGCGACGGTCGGCGTCATCGCCATCATCACGGCTCTGTTGGCCGCCTTGATCGCCCTGACGCAGCACGACCTGAAGCGCGTGATGGCCTACTCGACGGTCAGCCAGTTGGCGTTCATGTTTCTGGGACTGGCCAGCGGGCGGGAGTGGCTCGCCGTCCTGGGCGTCGTGGCGGCCATCTTCCACCTGTTCACGCACGCCTTCTTCAAGGCGCTGTTGTTCCTGGCGTCCGGCAGTGTCATGCACGCGATGGGCAACGTCATCGACATGCGGCGGATCGGCGGGCTGCGGCGGGTGCTGCCAGTGACGCACGCCACGTTCCTGTGCGGGGCACTCGCCCTGGCCGCCTTCCCCGGCCTGTCCGGGTTCTGGAGCAAGGACGAGATCGTGGACGCCGACTGGGAGGCCAGCCACTTGCCGGGCTGGCACACCTTCTACCTGGTGCTGTTCGTCCTGGCGATGTTCACGGCGTTCCTGACGGCATTTTACACGTTCCGGGCGTACTTCCGCACCTTCTGGGGGCCGGAGGTAATCCCGCCGGAGGCCGGGTCGCACGGCCACGGCGGCCACGCCGCCGACCACGGCCACGCGACCGCGGCGGCC
>DASXAN010000918.1:0-1761 GCA_036406755.1 Gemmataceae bacterium | reverse complement strand
GGTCATGCCCAGCGGCTCGAACAGGCGGGTCCGCAGGAAGTCCTCGTAGGACTGGCCGGAGACGACCTCGATGATGCGGCCGAGGGTGTCGATGCCCTGGTTGCAGTACGCCCACTTCGAGCCCGGCTCGAACTCCAGCGGCCGTTGCGAAATGGCCAGCACGCCCTCGGCCAGCGACCGGTTCCGCTTCGTGTACACGTCGGCCAGTCCGGGCGGCCAGCCTGGCAGGCCGGACGTGTGCGTGAGCAGGTCGCGGACGGTGATCGGCCGGGCCGGCTTCTTGAGCGTCACCGTGCCGGCATCCTTGTCCCGACCGGCGACCAGCATCTGGCCGCGGAACTCCGGCAGGTGCTTCTCGACCGCGTCCTCGACCGACAGCTTGCCGTCGTCCGCCAGCATCATGATGCCGATGGCCGTGATCGGCTTGGTCATGGACGCGATCTTGAACAGGGCGTCCTTCGGCATCGGCCGGTGGGCCGCGAGGTCCTGGTAGCCGACCGCCTCGATGCTGAGGATGCCGTCGCGTCGGCCGACGACGGTGACGGCCCCGGCGATCTCGCCCTGGTCCACGAACGCTTGCATCCGCGGGCGGATTTGGCCGAGCGGCTCGCCGGCGTCGTCGCCGCGGGCTGGGACGAACAGCCACGGCACGGCCAACGCGACGGCGGCGAAAAACCGGGTCAACGGCGGGGTGCGCATCGGGCTCTCCTTCTCACTTGTCCGCGAGGTCGCTCGGCTTGACGCCCCTCTTGAACCCGTTCGCCTTGAACGGCGACGGGTGGTACTCGCCGACCAAGGTCACGTCGGACTTCTCGGGGATGCGGTCCTCCAGGCCGACGGCCCAGTAACAGGCGTTGACCAGCAGCCGCCGCAGGCCCTCGCTGGCCAAGTCCTGGGCCGACGCGGTCGTGCTGGTGAACGTCCGGGCCGACTTGCCTGATTCCGTCTTGAACGTCTTCGTCCAGGCGATCGGCATCATCGGGTCGTTCTGTTTGCCGGCCACGGGCGGGTCGGTCGGGTGCATGTTCGTGAGCACCTCACCGAGCACCAGCGGCGTGCTGTCGCCGGGCAGCGGCAGGTGGACGCCGTAGACGTCGGTCGGCCCCCAGATGTCACCGTCCTTGATGCCGCGGAGGATCGGGTGGCCCTCCTGGCCCTTGGCAATGACGCCGCGGGTGCTCTGCTTGCCGTGCTGGCCGTGGTGGCTGACCCACGTTTCGCCGAGCACCTGCCGGCCGAACCCGCCGTCCCACTCCTTGCTCTTCCACGCCCACTTGGCGTAGGCGGTGCCCGGCTTCGGGTCGAACGCGTGGGTGGCCGTCCGTAGGCCGATGATCGGCTTGCCGGACTCGACGTAGTCGACGACGTGCTTCATCTGGGCATCCGGCAGCCGGCGGAAGCGGGTGAAGATGACCATCAGGTCGGCCGAGTCGAGCGCCTCGAGGCCGGGGATGTTGTCGGACTGGTTCGGGTTGATGGCGCCGTCCTTCGGGTCGATGGCGAAGAGGACGGTGCACTGGAAGCCGTGGTGCCGGGCGAGGATTTTCGCCAGCTGGGGCAGCATCTCCTCGGAGCGGTACTCCTCGTCGCCGCTGACCAGGACGACGTGCTTGCCCGCGCCCGGCCCGTCGCCGCCCGGGACGACGAGCCACGGGTCGGCGGCGCGGGCGAGACCGCAAGCGCCGAGGAGGACGGCAATGGTCAGGGTCAGTTTCATGGATGACCGCCGCGAAACGTAGGGTGGGCCGAGTGCAACGAGGC
>DASXAN010000917.1:0-5499 GCA_036406755.1 Gemmataceae bacterium | reverse complement strand
TACAAAGTGTGACGCGGGGGCCATTTCCTTACTCGCTTGCTCTCCTATCTCCGTCTTGCGAGGTGCGCCGATGTCACAACGGGTCCTCTCCCGAAGGACGCGTGGGTTCACGCTGATCGAGCTGTTGGTGGTGATTGCCATCATCGCGATCCTGATCGGCCTGCTCCTCCCCGCCGTCCAGAAGGTCCGGGAGGCGGCCGCCCGGGCCAAGTGCTCGAACAACCTCAAGCAAATCGCCCTGGCGCTGCACAACTACCACGACGCGAACAGCACATTCCCGCCCGGGGAAGTCACCCTCCCCACCAACACCGGCGCCACCAGCGCTCAGAACAACTGGTGCTGGGCCGCACTGCTCCTGCCGTACCACGAGCAAGGGAACCTGTTCGCCCAGGCCCAAGCTGGCATCGGCCAGATGCCCTCGGCCACATCGACGACGGACCCCCGGACCCCGGCGGTGCTGACGACGGTGCCGATCCTGACTTGCCCGTCGGACACCGGTGGCCCCCTCAACACCTACCTGGGCGGTTACGCCAAGAGCAACTACCCGATCACGAAGAGCATCGCCGCCGCGAACTACGGCCCGCCGAACTACCCGTACAACTTCCTGGCGAAGACGCGCATGGCCGACGTCGTGGACGGGACGAGCAACACCCTCCTGTTGGCCGAGCGGGCGAGCCCGCCCTTCCCCGGGGCGTTCCTCAGCATCGGCAACATCTGGGCGGGGCGGATCGGCACGAACAATTCGTATTCGTTCGACGAAGGCCAGATCAACGCGTCGATTCCCGCGAAGGCGTTGAGCCCGACCGGCGGCTGTTGCGTGAGCGCCGGCACGAACGACCCGAACAACTACCGCGGGTCCGCCAGCAGTTTTCACACGAACGGACTCAACACCGCCTTCTGCGACGGGTCGGTCAAGTTTATCCAGCAGACGATCGACCTCAACATCTGGAACAACCTGTATTACAAGAACGAAGGCGAGGTCATCGGGCCGTACTAGTCGGGGGCGGCCGGCGGGCCGTCCGGCACGGCCCCGGCCCGAACTGACCTCGGCGGCCCCGGCGCGCCCGCGGGGCCGCCACGGACCTCTCACGAATCACGCCGCCGAGCGGCCTCCGAGTTTCTCGGAAACCGCGTCACGCATTCGCCGGCCGTCGAGGTCGCTCGGCCGGCCAGTCTCATACCGGAGGGTCGGTTTCATGGCCGGAGTACGTGGCCGGGTGTCTCGGGGCCTGGGGGTCATGCTGGTCGCCGGCCAGATGATGGGCTGTAGCGGCAACACGTACAAGCTGGCCGTCGTCCGCGGCCGCGTGACCTGCCAAGGGAAGCCTGCGGCCGGCGGCGAGGTGGTGTTCCAGCCGCTCGACGCCCCCGACCGGACCGGCCGGCCGCCGGGCCAGTCCGGCCGGCCGTCCCGCGGCATCGTCGCGGACGACGGCACGTTTACGTTGACGTGCGATCTGGTCGCCGACGGGAAACCTGGGGAACAGGCCCCGGGCGCCTTGGTCGGGCCGCACAAGGTGACGTTCAAGATGCCGCGAACCACCCCGGCCAGGCTGGACTCGGACACGAAATACGTCTTGTCGCCTGCCGAACTCAAGGCGGAAGAGGAGCGGCTGGCGCACTTACCCGTGTACCCACCGCTGCCGTGCGGCGACAAGATGGTACCCGGCGAAGTCGAGGTCAAGCCGGGCGAGAACAACTTCGAGTTCACCCTACAGCCGAAGTAGGCGGCCCGGGCGACGAGGACTGAATCATGAGTTACCCCCGGGTCACCGGCGCGGCCGGTCCGATTGCCGCCGCCGCGCTCGTCCTCTTGGCAGCGGCCGCCCCGGCCGCGGACGCACCGGCCCCGCCGTATCCGCCCAGCCCGGTGATCCGCGGCGTCACCTGGGCGCCCAAGGACACGTTCGTCCGCCTGGCCCCGGGCAGTGACAACTGGCCCCTCACCTGGGCCGACGACGACCACCAGTACACGTCCTGGGGGGACGGCGGCGGGTTCGGCGGGACGAACGAGGACGGCCGGGTGAGCCTTGGGTTCGCCCGGGTCGAAGGCCCGGCCGCCGGCTACCGCGGGGTCAACGTCTGGGGCGGCAAGGATCCGCTGCACCCCGCCCGGTTCCCCGGCAAGTCGTACGGCATCGTCTGCGTCCGCGGCGTGCTGTACGGCTGGGTCGGGCACGGCGACACCGCCGCCCGCCTCTGGCGCTCGACGGACCACGCGGCCACCTGGGAGCCGGCGGCCTGGGAATTCACCCGCGCCGACGGCCTGCTCTGGCCCACCATCCTCAACTTCGGCAAGGACTACGGCGGCGCCCGCGACGGCTTCGTCTACCACTACTTCATCAAGCGGCAGGATAACGTCCCGCCGCGGCTGATCGGCGGCGACGCCGACCTCAAGGTCCACACGCCCGGCGTCATCTACCTCGCCCGCGCCCCGAAGGACCGCCTGTTCGACCGATCCGCCTACGAGTGGTTCGCCGGGGCGGGCGCCGGCCGGCCGCGGTGGTCAGCCGCCGCCGCCGCTCGGCGGCCGGTGTTCCAAGACCCGAACGGCGTCGGCTGGTGCGTGAGCGTCGGCTACAACCCCGGCCTCCGGCGGTACGTCCTCGCGACCGAACACGGCGAAAGCCACCGCGGCAACCTTGGCTTGTTCGACGCGTCGGAGCCGTGGGGGCCGTGGACCACGGTGACCTACGACACCAATTGGCTCGGAACCGGCACCACCTTCTTCTGGAACTTCCCCGCCAAGTGGCTCAGCCCCGACGGCAAGGACTTCACGCTCGTCTTCACCGGGAACAAGTACTACGACTCGTGGAACACGGTCCGCGGGACGTTCGTCGCCGGGGCGACCGCCGCCCCGGCCCGGCCAGCGGCCGCGGCGGCGTTCGCCTGGGAGACGGCGACGCCCGAGAGCCAAGGCATGTCGTCCGTGAAGCTGGAGGCGATCAAGGACGCCCTGGCGGCGCGGAAGACGACCGGGTTCCTCGTCGTCCGCAACGACAAGATCGTCTACGAGTGGTACGCCCCGGGCTGGTCCGCGACCAAGCCGCACGGCACCGCGTCGCTGGCCAAGGCGCTCGTCGGCGGGATGTCGCTGGCCGTCGCCGTGACCGACGGCCGCATCGCCCTGGACGATCCGGTAGCGAAATACGTCCCGCAGTGGAAGGCGGACCAGCGCAAGGCCAAAACCACGATCCGCCAGCTCGGATCGCACACGTCCGGCCTGGAGGACTCGTCTGTCGAGGGCGTTTCTCACACGAACGAGCCCGGCTGGAAGGGCGAATTCTGGAAGCGGCTGTCGCCGCCCCGTGACCCGTTCACGCTCGCGCGGGACGAGGCGGCAGTCCTGTTCGAGCCGGGCACCAGGTTGAGCTACAGCAACCCCGGCATCGGCATGCTCACCTACGCCGTCACGGCGGCCCTGCGGGACGCGCCGCAGAAGGACGTCCGCACGCTGCTCCGCGACCGGGTCATGCGGCCGGTCGGCGCGCCGGACGCGGAGTGGTCGGTCGGCTACGGCCAGACGTTCAGCGTGGACGGGCTGCCGCTGGTGGCGGCGTGGGGCGGCGGCAGCTTCACCGCCCGGGCGGCGGCCCGGGTCGGCCGGCTCGTCCTGCGGCGGGGCGACTGGGACGGCACCCGGCTGCTCGCCGAGGGGGCGGTGCGGCAGGCCACGACCGACGCCGGCCTGCCGGGCCACTGCGGCATGGGCTGGTGGACGAACGCGGACGGGCGGTACGCCAAGCTGCCCAGGGACGCCGTCTACGGGGCGGGGGCCGGGGACCAAATCCTTCTGGTCGTACCGAGCCTGAACCTGATCATGGTCCGCAACGGCGACACGCTGGCGCCGCCCCCGACGGGCGCGAACGACGTGTTCGCCCAATTCCACGACGAGCGCGCCAAGGTGCTCTTCGAGCCGCTGATCGACGCCGTCACGGCCCCGGTCCCGCCCAGCCCGGTGATCACCGGCGTCACCTGGGCGCCGGTCGAGTCGATCGTCCGCACGGCGAAAGACAGCGACATCTGGGCGACGACCTGGGCCGACGACGGGAACCTCTACACCGCCTACGGCGACGGCACCGGGTTCGTGCCGAAAGTGCCGAACAAGCTGAGCCAGGGGTTGGCCCGGATCGAAGGCGGGCCGGAGGGGTTCCGCGGCGTCAATATCCGGTCGGAGACGTTCGAGCGGTACGGCGATGGGGCGAAAGGGGCGAAGGCGAGTGGTATGTTGATGGTCGGCGGCGTGTTGTACGCCCTGGTCCGCAACACCGGCAACAGCCAGCTCGCCTGGTCGGCCGACCACGGCCGGACCTGGACGTGGGCCGACTGGAAGTTCACCGCCGGGTTCGGCTGCCCGACGTTCCTGAACTTCGGCCCGAACTACGCCGGCGCCCGGGACGACTACGTCTACGTCTACTCGCACGACGGCGACACCGCCTACCTGCCGGCCGACCGCGTCGCCCTGGCCCGGGTGCCGAAGGACCGCCTCCGCGACCGGTCCGCCTACGAGTTCTTCAAGGAACTGACGCCGGCCGGGCCGGTGTGGACGCCGGACGTCGCCGCCCGCGGCGGGGCGTTCGTGCACGCCCCCGGCAAGTGCTACCGGGTGACGGTCAGCTACGACGCCGGGCTGAGGCGGTACCTGCTCTGCCAGGCCGGGGCGGACAAGAGGGCCAAGGCCGGGTTCGGCGTCTTCGACGCCCCGGAGCCGTGGGGGCCGTGGACGACCGTGACGTACACGCCGAACTGGGACGTCAACCCCGGCGAGACGTGCAGCCTGCCGACGAAGTGGATGAGAGCGGACGGCACGACGGTGTACCTGATCTTCTCCGGCGGCGACTGCCTCGCCGTCCGGAAGGCGACGCTGACGACGAAGGAGAATTAGCCGCAGATTTGCGCAGAGGAACGCAGATCAGACATTAAGATGAATTCGTGATTCCGGTCTGCGTTTATCCGCGTTGATCTGCGGCCAATTCCTCTTCCCAACGAAGGAGTGGCCCGTGCGACTCGCAAACAAGGTGGCCGTCATCACCGGCTCCGGCCGGGGGATCGGCCGGGAGATGGCCCGGCTGTTCGCCGCCGAAGGGGCCAAGGTCGCCGTCGCGGAGCTGGACCCGGAGACGGCCCGGCGGACGGCCGCGGAAATCACCGCCGCCGGCGGCGACGCCCTCGCCGTCCCGGCCGACATCACGGAACCCGCGCAAGTCGAAGAGCTGGTCCGGGCGGTGCTCGACCGGTGGGGGCGGCTGGACGTGCTCGTGAACAACGCCGGCGTCGGGTTGAACCGCCCGGCCCTGGACACCACGTTGGACGAATGGGACCACGTCCTGCGGACGAACCTGACCGGGACGTTCCTGTGCGCGCAGGCGGCGGCGCGGGTGATGGTCCGGCAGGGCGGCGGGCGGATCGTCAACGTGGCGTCGATCTCCGGCCAGCGCGGTGGCCAGGGGCGGGCGGCCTACGGGGCGGCGAAGGCCGGGGTGATCCAACTGACGAAGG
>DASXAN010000916.1:0-3214 GCA_036406755.1 Gemmataceae bacterium | reverse complement strand
CGACGTGCTCTTGGTCGGCGACGACTTCGAGAACGACTACCTCGGGGCGACGGCGGCCGGCCTGCGGGCGGTGCTGCTCGACCCGGCCGGGCGGGCCGGCGGCGACATTGCTCGCATTGCCGGTCTGGCCGATTTGCAGTGGTAAGCCGGGCCGGGAGGGCGAGGCTCCTGCCGGGCCGATAGCGCCCGGCTCGGCAGGAGCCTCGCCCTCCCGGCCCGGCTCACTCCGCGATACTCTCCAGCTCCGACGCCGTCGGTTCGGCCGCTTTCGGACCGGCCCCCCGCTGAAGCCATAGCACCACCGCCCCGGTGGCGGCGAACGCCGGCCCCTCCAGCCACCGCCACCACCCCGGCATCCCCTCCGCCGCGTCGATGCCAACCAGGATTGCCCCGTGGACGACGGCGAGCACCGCCAGCAGGCGGATCAGCCGCCAGTACCGCACCACGTCGCCGGCGACGAACAGGATGACCGCCCCGTGCAGCGCGTACATGATCGAGGCGGACCGGTACAGGTAGCCGACGATCGGCCCGTCCGGCAGCGGCCCCAGGCCGCACCACGCGTGGGCGGCGGCGATCCACGCCCGCGGCGACACGACCGCGACCAGGGCGAGCAGATCGAGGGTGCCAAAGGCCCGCAAGACCAGGGCCAACCGGCGGTGGCGGGGGTCGGGGGTCACGCCGGCGGGGCCTTCTTTTCGCCGTCCGCCTTCGGCACGGCCTGGAGCAGCAGCGACGTCAGGAACGTGGTGCTGTCCTTGTCGGTGACCTTGTCCCGCCTGTCGGCGACGACGGACAGCTGGAGCGCCCGGCCGGGGACGACCACCGTCACCACCCGCCGGACCGCCCCGTTCCCGGTGACGTAATACTCCTGCCCCGTCCGCGCGCCGACCGCGATCTCCTTCGGCCGACTGACGGCCGCCCCCGTCTTGCCCTTGTCGGCCTCGTAGAGCGCCTGGAAGACGTCGCTCTCCTTCATCTCCCCGGCGGCCCGACCGCTGAGGGTCGTGTGCACCACCACGTACTCCCGCCGGTCGGCCAGGGTGCCGGTGTACGTCAGCGTCTTGCCGGCGACGCCGCCGGCCCCGAGGGCGCCCTCGGTGAACTCTTCGACGACCACGTCCTTCGGGACGAAGAAGGCGAAGTACTTGTCCTTGGGCTTGACGAGCTTCCACCCCTCCGGGGCCTTGACCGTCCGGGCCTTGGGGGCGTCGGGGGGCGGGTCCTGGGCGACGGCCCCCAACCCGGCGGCCAGCACCAGGCCGGCCGCGAGCGTGAACCAGCGGGACATGGGAATGACTCCTGAGGCGTGCAGGGGGGATGACCGCGGACCGGGGGTATGGTAACGGCCGCGGGCGGCGGTCGCCAGAGTCGCCGACTGCTAGAACGGGATGTCCGCGTCGTCCCCGGGCGTGTCGCCGTTGGCGTCGGGCGGGTCGGCGAAATCGTCGGAATCCTCGTAGGCCTCGTCTTCGTCGTCCTCGTCGTGGACCCAGCCGCCGCGCTCGTCCTGGTACTCGGGGTCGGTCGGCAAGAGATCGCAGCCGAATCCGACGCCGTCGCAGTCCGGGTTGGGGCAGGACCAGAACCCCCGCCGCCGGCCGTCGCGGCACGTCTTAACCCGCCACTCGATCAGGTAGCTCTCATACACCTGCCGGCAGTGCAGGCAGAACACCTCGGTCGGGATGGCCGGCGGGTGCATCCCGTCTTCGCAGGGTTCCAGCCGCTGGTCGTCGGGCATGGGACACTCCCGGGTGGCGGTTCTGGTGTGACCGGTGCTGAGGGCCGACCACGCCCCGATGATCCGCCACGCCACGCCGCCCGTCAATCGCTTTCCGGCCCTTCCGCTCACACCGCCCCCGCGTCCAAATCCTCCGCCACCGCCTGGGCCGCCCGCCAGCCGCTCGCCAGCGCCCCGTCCAGCCCGGCGTGCCCCCGGTGGTCGCCGCACACGTACAGCCCGTCGTCCAGCCGCGCCGGCTTGGCCGGCTCGTCCAGGGCCGGGGCCGATTGGTCCGGCAGGGCGTGGCGGATGCGGTACGTCCGCAGATGCCGCCAGCCCGCCACCGCCGGGCCGAACCAGCCGGTCAATTGCTCGCGCACGGCCGCCGCCAGCGCCGCGTCGTCCGTCGCCGGGTCGCCGAGGATCGACGCGCTAATTAGCGCCGCCCCGGGCGGGGCGTAGCTCGGCGCCACGTCGCTCAGCACCGCCAGGTGGTTCACCGGCCCCGGCTCGTCGGCGTTCATGAGGAGCACGGGTTCCTTCACCGGCGACTCGTCGGCCGCGAAGTAGACACAGGTCACGGCCCGCGAGCCGGGGTCGCGGACGTCGTTCGGCAACAGCCGGGCCGCCGTCGGCCCGTCGGTGGCCACCACGACCGCCCGCGCCGCCGTCTCCTCGCCGCCCCGCAGCACGACCTTGCCGGGTTCGACCGTCTCGACCGCGGCGTTCAGCCGCACCGCGTCGGCCGGTAGCCGGGCGGCGAGCTGCGCCGGGATCGCCCCCATCCCGGCCGCCGGCACCGCCGCCCCGCCCTCGACCAGGGCCCGCAGCACGAACCGGAACAGCCGGCTCGACGTCACCAGGTCGCGGTCCAGAAACAGGCAGCCGCAGTACGGGCGGAAGTAGCGGTCGATCATCGTCTCGGAGAACCGCCCGCCCCAGCGGAGGAAGTCGAGCGTCAGCCCCTCCGGCCGGCGGAACTGGTCCTCGACCTTGCCGGCCTTCACTTTCGAAACGAGCGGGGACAGGCGGAGCTTGTCGCGCAGCGTGCCGATCGGGCCGAAGAGCGACTTCACGGCCGTCCACGGCTCCGACCGCGGGTCGGCGAAGCGATGGAATCGTCCGCCGAAGCGGATCAGGTCGGCGTGCTTGAATGGTTTCAGGTCGAGCGGGCCGTAGTCGAGGGTGCGCTCGACTTCGGGGGCGGCGGGGAGCAGCACCTGGAAGCCGCGGTCGAGGCGGAAGCCGTCGATCTCGTCGGTGCGGACCCGGCCGCCGACGCCGTCGGACGCCTCGACGATCCGGAACGGGATGCCGATCTCCCGCAGCCGCAGGCCGCAGG
Organism: Gemmataceae bacterium; assembly: GCA_036406755.1. Lineage (GTDB taxonomy): Bacteria > Planctomycetota > Planctomycetia > Gemmatales > Gemmataceae > DASXAN01. Next base: position 152 of record DASXAN010000916.1, on the reverse strand, counting down.
CCAGCCCGGCCGGCCCGGCCCCGACGATGAGCACGTCCGTGTCGGCCATGACACCTCCCGAAGCCGGTTTATAAGAGGATTAACCACAGATGCACACGGATGAACACGGATAAAACGAGAATTCCGTCTTCTTGTCCGTGTTCATCCGTGTG
>DASXAN010000915.1:0-7217 GCA_036406755.1 Gemmataceae bacterium | reverse complement strand
GATGAGGTGGGCACGCCCTACTGCATCACGATCGACGGCGACACGCTGAAGGACCAGACGGTGACGATCCGCGACCGCGACACGCTGCAGCAACGGCGCATCCCACTGGCCGAGGTGGCCGCCGAGCTGCGGGCCGCCCTCCGGCCCGGCCGCTAGTTGGCGGCCCCTCGGGCTGAATTCCCCTTCTACCGGCTCGGAATCTTGGGGCCGCCGCTCGTCCGGGCATCAGAATTGCCCCGCTTGCCCGGCGCTTTCGGCGGGGTGCCCACTCGCCCCCGTCGTCCCGCCTGCGACCTCCGCCGAGCCTACCCACCTCGGAGGTCACGGACGACTGTTCCGTTCACTCACGACGGGTCACCCGCCGAAGGACGCGGTATGTCCGCCGTTTCCGCCGTGCCACAACTGGACCCACCACAGGGCGACCCGCCGCCCGAACCGGGCGTGACTGTTCTGCTGGTCGATGACCAGCCCAACAACCTCCTCGCCCTGGAGACCGTCCTCGGCGACCTGCCGCTGAACCTGGTGAAGGCCACGTCCGGCCGGGAAGCGCTGGGGCACGTCCTCAAGCAGGACTTCGCCCTGATCCTCATGGACGTCATGATGCCGGACATGGACGGGTTCGAGACGGCCGAGCTGATCCGGCAGCGGAAGCGGTCCCGCCACACGCCGATCATCTTCCTGACGGCGTTCGCCCACGACGACCTCCAGGTGTTCAAGGGCTACTCGCACGGGGCCGTCGATTACCTGTCCAAGCCGGTCGCCCCCCAGGTGCTGCGGTCGAAGGTGTCGGTGTTCGTGGACATCCACCGCAAGGCGGAGGAGGTCAAGAGGCAGGCGGAACTGCTCCGGCAACTGGAGCGCCGCGAACACGAGCGGAAGCTGGCCGAGGTCCAGGAGCGGCTGGAGGCCGAGCGGCTGCGGGAGGAGATGCGGATCGCCCGGCAGATCCAGCAGAAGCTGTTCCCGGTCGCCCCCCTGCCCCTGGCCGGCTTCGACGTGAGCGGCGCGTCCCACCCGGCTGAGGCAACCGGCGGCGACTATTTCGACTACGTGCCCATGCGGGACGGCAGCCTGGGCGTGGTGATCGGGGACGTGAGCGGCCACGGGTACGGTCCGGCCCTCCTCATGGCCCAGACGCGGGCCTACATCCGTGCCTTCCTGCTGACGCACACGGACCTCCGCGAGATCATCGCCCTCGTCAACCACGCCCTGGCGGACGACACGCCAGAGGGCCGATTCACCACCCTGCTGTTCGCCAAGCTCGACCCGAAATCGCGGTCGTTGCACTACGTCAGCGCCGGCCACACGACCAGCTACCTGCTCGACGCGACCGGTGCGGTCAGGGCCGAACTCAACAGCACCGGCATGCCGCTCGGCATCGTCCGCGAGGGCGAATTCGAGGCATCGCCGCCGATTGCACTGGACCCGGGGGATACGCTGGTGTTCCTGACCGACGGCGTGGTGGAAGCCCACGACTCGGCGGAGAACCTGTTCGGCGTCGGACGGACTTTGGCCGTCGTCCGCTCCCACCGCCACCGGACGGCGCGCGAGATTGTTGCCGCGCTGTTCCAGGCGGTCCACGACTTTTGCGGGACGCGGGCGCAGTTCGACGACATGACGTCGGTCGTCATCAAGGTCGGCGAGAGTGGTGAACCGGCCGCCTCACAGGGCGGTTCCGCCCAGTGAGTCGAGTAGCGCGATTTGCTCCTGCACCTTCTCCGGCAGTACGGCCGACGGGTGCAGCGAGTCGTTGACGTGGGCGGCGTACCGCAGGATATCCCCGGCGTCATCCCGCTTCGTCAGATACTTCGTCGGGTTGGCGTCGATCATGACGAAGTTGCCGCCAGTACCCGGGCCGGCGGTGATTGTGGACTGGCCCTGGCGGACGAGCGACCGCCACTCCTCCTCCGTCATCGTGCCCGCCCGTCGGGCGGCGGCCAGGTAGGCGGCGTGGTAGCCGGGAACGATGTGGTGGTAGTAGGCGTCGTCGATCAGGTCGGCGGCGATCGGCTCGTCCTCCTCCTGTTCGCCGATGACCCAGCGGGCCACGTCGGCCAGCGCGTCGATGCCGCCCGTGTCCTCGAACAGCCGGTCGGCGTAGTTGAACAGCAGCGGCAGCATGTCCGTCCGCTTGAGCGGGCCGGTGAACTCCATCACCAGCCGCGGCTGGCTGGCGATCAGGTCGGGGATGTTGCTGCCGTTGACGCGGAGGTTGCCGGGCAGGACGTGGGCACGGGGGAAGGCTCGGGTGCCGCGCGCATCCTGGTAGGCGGCCCCGGTCACGGTCACGGTCGAGCCGTCGGGGATGACGCGCCGCCTCCGCAGGTACGCGAGGTGGACGCACAGGCGGATCGTCTCCTCGTTGCGGGTGCGGACGTGTCGGGCGAGTGCGCCCTTGAACGAGATGTCGCTGAGCAGCGGCACCCGGTTGTCGAACTCGCCGCCCGAGAGCTTGCGGTCGGCCATGGTAGTGCCCCGTGAGGACGTGACGACGGGACCGTGACCCCAGCGTACCGCGGCCGGTCGGTGCCGTCCAAGACAAACACCCGCCCGGCTTGCGGCCACGCGCGGAAGCGCAGTTCTCGGGCCGATGTTACTTGCTATTTTGCCGGCGGGCCGCGGACGCCGCTCCGCCGCACGGGACCGTGCGGCGGCATTGCCTCAGCCACCGCACTGGGCCCGCCAGCGCAACCAGTGGTCGGCCAGGGTGATCGCCACCATCGCCTCACCCATGACGATGAACCGTGGCAACAAACATGGGTCGTGCCGGCCCTTGGTCACAATCTCCGTCGGCTCGCCGGCGCGGGTTACCGTCTTCTGTGGCCGCGGCAGACTGCTCGTCGGCTTGACCGCCACCCGCAGGACGATCGGCTCGCCGCTGGAGATGCCGCCGAGCATACCGCCGTGGCGGTTCGTCTCGGTGCCGATCCCTCCGGGCTTGGGGACAAAGGCGTCGTTGTTCTGGCTGCCGCGGGCGGTCGCCACGCCGAACCCGGCCCCGTACTCGAACGCCGTCACCGCCGGCAGCGACAGTAGTGCCTTCGCCAAGTCGGCCTTGAGTTTGTCGAATACGGGTTCGCCCCAGCCGGGCGGCACGCCGGCCACGACCAGCTCGCAGACGCCGCCGATCGAGTCCAGGTCTTTGCGGACCTTCTCGATCAGGGCAATCATCCGCCCGGCCGCGGCCGGGTCGGGGCAGCGGACCGGCGTGGCCTCGACCTCGTCCAGGGTGATCGCCGCCGGGTCCGGCACGTCGGCCCGCACGTCGCCGATCTGCTTCACGTAGCCGAGGACGCGGACCCCTAACCCGGCCAGCAACTTCTTCGCGATGGCCCCGGCGGCGACGCGGCAGACGGTTTCACGGGCACTCGACCGGCCGCCGCCGCGATAGTCGCGGAAGCCGAACTTGGCGTCGAAGGTGTAGTCGGCGTGGCCGGGTCGGTACTTGCCGGCGATGTCGGCATAGTCGCCGCTCCGCTGGTCGGTGTTGCGAAAGAGGATGCCGATCGGCGTGCCGTCGGTCTTGCCGTCGAACACGCCGGACCAGATTTCCGGCACGTCTTCCTCGGCGCGCTGGGTGACGATCTTCGACTGCCCGGGCCGGCGGCGGCGGAGGTCGGGGAGCAGGTCGTCGGCCGACAATGGCAGGCCCGGTGGGCAACCGTCGATGATGCACAAGTAGCCGGGGCCGTGGCTGACGCCGGCCGTGGTGACGCGGAATCGCTCGCCGTAGGAGTTGCCGGGCATGGTCGGGTCGCCTCGCCCGCCGGTGCAATCGGGCCGTTGCGGTTGCCGCGGCCGGCGGTCTGCGTTTACCATAGTCCTGTCCGCCCCGTGGCGAAAGTGCCGGCCGACCCCATTCACGGAGGACCGGGTGATGCGCGCGACCGTCGTTCTCGGGTTGTTGATGACCTTGTCGGCTCCGGCCGTCGGCCAGAAGCGGGAGCCGCCGCCCCCGCCGCGGTACGGCGTCGAGGCGGACCTGGAGGTCTACCCGCAGGACACGCCGAAAGCCGCCCTGGCGTCGGTCGTCAAGGCGATCGACGCCCGGCGGTTCAATTATCTGGCGGCCCAGCTCGCCGACCCGGACGCGGTGGACAAGCGGGTGCAGGAGCTCGGCGGATTCGACCGGTACTTGAAACTGGTGACCCGCCGGTTCACGGACGACCCGGAAGCGGTCCGCGAGTTGCGCCGGTTCGCCTCCGAGGGCGAGATCAACGAAAGCGGCGACGCCGCGACCGTCAGCCATAAGGAAACTAAGGGCCGGCAGGTGTTCCTCCGCAAGGTCGGGGGCCGCTGGTTCCTGGAAGACCGGCAGAAGGCGACGAAGTAACTTCCCCGACGAGACACCCCGATGGCCACCCCGGTGATTGACCTGCGCAGCGACACGGTGACGAAACCGACACCCGGCATGAGGGCGGCGATGGCCGCAGCCGAAGTTGGCGACGACGTCTACAGCGAAGACCCGACAGTCAATCGGCTCGAGGAGCGGGTCGCCGCCCTGCTCGGCAAGGAGGCGGCGCTGTTCGTCCCGTCCGGGTCGATGTCGAATCAGGTCGCCGTTAAGACGCATACGCAGCCCGGCGACGAGCTGATCTGCGAAGAGTTCTGCCACATCTACAACTGGGAGGCCGGCGGGCCGGCATTCCTCAGCGGCGTCACCTGCCGCACCGTCCGCGCCGAGTACGGCATCCTCGACCTGGATCAGCTCCGCGACAAGGTCCGGCCGGTCAACGACCACATGGTGCGGACGAAACTCGTCTGCCTGGAGAACACGCACAACCGCGGCGGCGGCCGCATCTTCCCGCTGGAGAGGGTCCAGGCGATCAGCACGTGGGCGCGGTCGCAGGGGTTGCTCATGCATCTCGACGGCGCCCGGCTGTGGAATGCGATCGTCGCCACCGGCGTGCCGGCCGCGGAGTGGGGCCAGCACTTCGATTCCATCTCGGTCTGCTTCTCGAAGGGGCTGGGGGCGCCGGTCGGCTCGGCCCTGGCCGGGCCGGCCGAGTTCATCACCCGCGCCCGTCGCTACCGCAAGATCTTCGGCGGGGCCATGCGACAGGCCGGCGTGCTCGCCGCTGCGGCCCTGTACGCCCTCGACCATCACGTTGACCGGCTGGCCGAGGACCACCGCAACGCTCAGGTGATCGCCCAGGCGATCGGCGACGTGCCGGGGCTGCGGCTGGACCCGCCAGACGTTCACAGCAACCTCGTCTGGTTCGACGTCGAGCCCGAGCTGGGGCCGGCCAAGGATGTGCTGGCGAAGCTGAAGGCCCGCGGCGTGCTGGTCGGCGGCGGCGACGGCCGGGTGCTGCGGGCTTGCACGCACCTCGACGTGTCCGCGGCCGTCGCCGAGCGGGCGGCCGAGGTCATCCGCAAGACGCTCCGCCGGCCGGTCGCGGTGTAGTTTTTGCAACGACTTCAGAGGCATGAAGGTCCACCGACTGCACTCCTGGGACCTATCCGCAGCCGAGGCGATCGCGCTCCAGCACGAACTCGCGGAACAAGTCAACGTCACCGTCCCGCTCGGCCGGTGCGAGTTGATCGCTGGGGCCGACGTGTCGTACAACCGCTACTCGGATGTCATCTACGCCGGCGTCGTCGTCTGGCGGGCGGCCGACAACACGGTAGTCGAGCGAGTGTCGGCCGTCACCGAGACGCATTTCCCCTACATCCCCGGCCTATTGAGCTTCCGCGAAGCCCCGGCGCTGGTCGAGGCGTTCGCCCGGGTCACGTCGCAGCCGGACGTAGTCATGCTCGACGGCCAAGGGATCGCCCACCCCCGGCGGATGGGCATCGCCAGCCACGTCGGCCTCTGGCTGCAAGTGCCGACGGTCGGGTGTGCCAAGAGCCGGCTGTATGGCAAGTTCGAGCCGCCCGCGCCGGAAGCCGGCTCGACCAGCCCCCTGCTCGCCGGCAAACAGGTGGTCGGCGAGGTGGTGCGGACCAAGGACCGGGTCAACCCGGTGTTCGCCTCGCCGGGGCATCTGATCGACACGCCCGGGGCGGTGCGGGCGGTATTGGCCGGCGTCCGCGGCTACCGGCTGCCGGAGCCGACGCGGCTCGCCCACCTGTATGTCAACGAGGAGCGGCGGAAGGGGCTGGGGTGATTTTGCCGGGGCCCCGCAAACTCCCCACCAGTTTGCCGGACCGCTACCCCTTCCTACCGGAATTGCCTCATCCGCCCTTGCGGGGCCGCCGATACCTCAGGGTAGAATGTCGGACGGCGGGTCAGCCGACCGGCCGACCGGCGGAAGGATCCCATCACGGTTTACGGCCGCACCGTTCCTGTCTACGCGGCCGGCGGGGTGTCTACACCCCCAACGGAGCACCTGCCGGCGGACAGCACCGCACCGCGGCCCAGCACCGCCGTCAGGGGAGAATCGCCATGCAGTTCCACGGTCCCTGTACCGTCCGAGGCCCGCTCACCCTGGACCGCCCCTGGTGGATGGAATTGAAGCGACCGCCGCGGAAGCGGCCCGCCGCCCGCGGCATCCGCGCCGACCTGGTGGCCCGCGTCCGCCGGCAGATCGCCGCCGGCACCTACGACACCCCCGAGCGCTGGCAGGCCGCGCTCGACAAGCTCGCCGACCGCTTGCACGGCAAGTGACGCCGACATTGCCACGACACACCGCGGCCGGGGCGGCCCTTTGGCGGCGCCCCGGCCGGCGGTATAATCGGGGAGACACCGACGGAGGCCCACACCGTGACGCTGCCGGCCGTGCCCGTGGCGCAGACCCCGGAAGACAAGTTCCGCGAGTACCTGGCCAGCCGGTCGAAGCCGCAGCGGTACACCGACCAGCAGCGCGACCTGGTCCGCCACGTCTTCGCCCACCACAACCACTTCGACGCCGAGTTGCTGATCGACGAGCTAAAGGCCGCCGGCCTGCGCGTCAGCCGGGCGACCGTCTACCGCACGCTGAACAAGCTGGTGGACGCCGGATTACTCCGCCGGCTCGACCTGGGCCAGCGTACGTTTTTCGAGCACGACTACGGCTACCCACAACACGAGCACCTCGTCTGCGAGCGGTGCAACCGCATCATCGAGTTCCAGAGCCCGGCACTGGACGCGCTGCTGCGGGACGTGTGCTCCAACCACCAGTTCCAGAGCAGCGGGCACACGCTCATCATCCGTGGGACCTGTGCCGAGTGTAACCGCGCCCGCGCCGCAAATCGCCGGCTGGATTTGATTTAGGCTGTAGGGTGGGGGGGGGGGG
>DASXAN010000914.1:0-5466 GCA_036406755.1 Gemmataceae bacterium | reverse complement strand
CGTCTCGAACCCGAGCAGGAACAGCGTCCCCGCCAGGATCCACTGCCCCGGCAGCGGCAGCGTGAACGTCCGGAACCAATGCACCAGCACCGGCACGCCGAACGCGGCCGACAGGCCCAATAGCCCCAGCCCAGCCAGCAGGCCGCGGTTGACTGTGAACGCCGCCGCCAGCCGTTCCACCCGCTCGTCCCGGAACACCGGATCGACGTGGTGGGCGTGCAGCTTTGCCAGGAACCCGAACAGCAGCAGGTGCCAGCCGCACACGGCCAGCACGCTGCACCCGAACAGGAAGTTCGGGCTGAAGAACGTCCGGTAGGTGCCGTACCCGGCCAGCATCACGGCCGGGATCGCCAGCACGCCGACGATCGTCAGCAACAGGCCCGGCAGCACGAACAGGGCCGTCGGGCTGCACATCAGCATGAACCGCAGGCCCCGCCAGCCGTCGCGGAAGCTCCGCAGGTGCGGCTTGCGGTCCCGACCGTCCGGCCAGAGGGTGATCGGGATTTCGTCCACCCGCAGCTTGGCCAGGGTGGACTTGATGACCATTTCGGGGGCCAGCTCCATGCCCGGCATTTGCAGGTTCATCCGCCGGATGGCGTCCTTGCGCATGCCCCGCATGCCGCAGTAGACGTCGCCGGCGTTGGTGCGGAAGAGCAGGTTCAGGAACCACGTCAGGCCGGGGTTGCCGAGCCGCCGGTGCAGCCAGGGCATGGCCTTCGGCTTGATCCCGCCCTGGAGGCGGTTGCCCATGACCAGGTCGGACCCCTTGCGGAGCTGCTCGACGAACCGGGGGATGTCGTGGAAGTCGTAGCTCTCGTCGCAGTCGCCCATGATGACGAACCGGCCGTGGGCCTCGGCGAACCCCTTGCGGAGGGCGTTGCCGTAGCCCTTGAGCGGCTGGTGGACGACGCGGGCCCCGTGCTCCCGGGCGACGATGACGCTGCGGTCGGTCGAGCCGTTGTCCACGACCAGGACTTCGCCGGCGATGCCGTGCACCTGCATGGTGGTGAGGGCCTTGGCGATGCACTTCGGCAGCGTCCGCTCCTCATTCAGGCACGGCATGACGACGGTGAGTTCCAGCTCGCCGTCGGCGACCTGGGGCGGGGCGGGGGCGAGGTCCACGAGCGCGGGCATGGGGCAGCGGCCTCCGGGGGAGAGTCACGCAAATATGGGATAAAGGCGTGGGAAGTCAAAGGTTGCCGCGAAAGCGGCGGCTTGAGAGATGTGGCTGCGGCCGTTCTCTCGCGGTTGGGGGCCGGTTTCAGCAGACGTTACGATGTGTCGTATGTTGTCTCGCGTCAAATACTCCGTGTTTGCCCCCGGGGCTGATCGCGTCCATCACGTCCGCGAGGAAGACGTGCGCGTCGTCCTGAGCCGATTGCCGTTCGAGCTGTGGCGACGGCTCCGCGCCGTTCACTTCAACGACCGTAGCCGAGGCGGGCGCCGGCTCGGCTACGTCAACCGCGGCCGGCGGGAAATTGCTTTGTGTGCCTTGCCGCCGCGGATGGGATTGACGAAGGCCCTGTGCATGGGCCAGACGCCCGAACAGTTCGGTGCGCAGGCGGGCCGGAAATGGCCGGCTGTGGCCATCCGTCGGTTTCTGCTCTATGACGTGTTCCTTCACGAATTGGGGCACTTGCAGCTCATCGACCCCGCCCGCTCGCCCCGCCTCCAGTTCGCGCGGGAGAGGCTGGCGGAAGAATTCGCAGTGGAATGGTGTAACCGGCTCTGGTCCGAGCCGTTCGACCATCCCGATCCGGTTCACAACCGGCCGTCCGTCGAGGAGTTGGCTGTGATACTCGGATCGATCAAGCGGCCGTGCGCTGACTTGCCTGACGCGCCATTGCGGCGGGCTACGGCCCGGTGACATCAACGCTCAGCTTCTGCCCCAGCGCCTCTGCCCACTTGTGCAGCGTCGCCAGCGTCGGGTTCAGCACCTTGCCCGTCTCCAGCCGGGATAGGGCCGGCGGGTCGATCCCCATCCGCCCGGCCACCTCGGCCAGTGTCAGCCCCTGACTTTCCCGCACGGCCTTGAACCGCCCCACCAGGCTCAGGATGGCCGTGAAACTGTCGCGGCTGATGGCACCGGCCGGCCGCTGGCGGACCGGGTTGGCGGCGTGCTGGCGGCGGATCGCTTCCTCTTCGGCCCGCTGCTCCGGCGTGCGAGTCGGTTTCGTCGTCGGCTTCATCGGTCTACTCCGTTGGCTCGGGCACGTCGTAGGCGGTGATCGGGCGGATGATGAGCGGGTCGGCCGGGTTCAGTACCTCGAACACGACGACGATGAACCGGCCCGTTCCGGTTGCGCCGAAGGCGATCGGCCGGCCCGACGAATCGCTCACGTCGAACGTCGTGTTCTCGTCGAACAGGGCGAACTCGACCTCCTCGGGCGTCAAGCCGTGTTCCTCGACGTGGGCCGTATTGCCACCCTCGTCGTCCGGGTCATCCCAATCGACCACGGCGTCCCGCAAGTCCATCCGTTGTCTCCGGCGTCCGCTGGATTGTGTTTTACCACAATTGTATTGCAACGCAAGCCGCGATGCGGCGGCACTCGATGGCCCGGGACGGCCCGCCTTGCAACCGCCGCCCGTTCCCGTTGAATAATCCCGCCCTCACCCCACCGAAGGACCGCTCCGATGCCGACCCGCCGGCTCGCCGCCGCCGTCGCCCTGCTTGCCGTCACCGCCGTCGCCCTCGCCGCCGATTCCTCGAAACAGCCATTCCCGTACAAGGAAACCGTCCTCGACAACGGCCTGCGCGTCCTGTCGCTGGAAGACCCCGGCAGCGGCGTCGTCGCCGTCCACCTGTGGTACCACGTCGGGGCCAAGGACGAGCAGCCCGGCCGGCAAGGGTTCGCCCACATGTTCGAACACATGATGTTCCGCGGGACAGACCGCCTCGGGCCGGAGGACCACTTCAAGTTCATCCGCCGCACCGGCGGCGACTGCAACGCCTACACCGCCTTCGACCAGACCGTCTACGTCCAGGAGCTGCCGGCCCGCCAGCTCGAACTGGCGCTGTGGCTGGAGGCCGAGCGGATGGGCTTCCTCCGCATCGACCAGGCGTCCTACGACACCGAACGGAAGGTGGTCGAGGAAGAGCGGCGGCTGGGGCTCAATCGGCCGTACGGCACGATTCCCGAGAAGCTGCTGGCCGAGCTGTTCCCCGGCCAGACGTACGGGTGGACGCCGATCGGTAACATCGCCCACCTGCGGGCCGCGGCCGTCGGCGAGCTGCGGGACTTCTGGCAGCGGTACTACGTGCCCAACAACGCCACCCTGGTCGTCGTGGGCGGCATCAAGCACGAGGACGTGCAGCGGCTGGCGAAGAAGTACTTCGGCTGGATGCCGCGGGAGGCCGACCCGCCCCGCGTCGCCCCGCTTCCGCCGGGGTCGTTCCAGGCCCGCACGATCACCCTCAAGGACGACAACGCCCCGGCCCCGGCGGCCGGCATGGTCTGGCGGGCCGTCCCGGCCGGGGACGACGACGCCACCCCGCTGCACCTGCTCGGCACCATCCTCGGCGGGGGAACGTCGAGCCGGCTGTACCGGGAGCTGGTGGCCGAGAAGCAGACGGCCGTGGTCGCCGTCGCCGGCCAGTTCACGCTGGAGAACGCCGGCCTGTTCGGGGCGGCGGCCGTGCTACCGCCGTTCAGCAAGTCCGGCCCGCAGGCGATCGAGGCGATCCGCCGGCACGTCGAGAAACTCCGCGCCGAGCCGGTGACGGAGGCGGAACTGCTCAAGGCGAAGAACCAGGAGCTGGCGCAACTGGCGTCGCAGAGCCTGAGGGCCGCCAGCCGGGCGCGGGCGCTGGGCCAGGCGGCGGTGATCGAGCACGACCCGGCCCGGGTCAACCGCCAGTTCGACCGCATTCGGGCGGCCACCGCCGCGGACTTGCAGCGGGTCGCGCGGAAGTACCTGTCCCCCGCGGCGGCCGTCAGCGGCACGGTCGAACAGAACCTGCTCGGCTCGCTCATGGGCCGCAAGCCGTCGGCGGAGGAGACGGCCCCGATCACGGCCAAACCGGAGACGGGGACGCCGCCGAAGGTGAAGGCCGGCCTGACCCGCCCGGCCGACTTCCCGCCGGCCCCGCCGGTAGCCGAGGGCGCCGCCGCCATCGGCCATCCGGCCCACACCCGCTTCGAGCTGGCGAACGGCCTGAAGGTGATCGTCGTGCCCAAGCCGGGCGTGCCGTTCGTCTCGGCGAGCCTGGAACTGCTCAACGGCGCCTGGACGGAAACCAAGCCGGGCACCGCCTCGCTCGCCCTGCAAATGCTCACCAAGGGCACGGCCAAGCACTCCGAGAAGGAATTGGCCGACGAGCTGGAGACGTACGCGATCAGCCTGAGCGGGTCGGCCGACCTCGACTCGGCCAGCGTCGGCGCCAACTGCCTGACGGAACACACGCCGCGGGCACTGCGGCTGATGGCCGAGGCCGTGCGGACGCCGACCTTCCCGGCCGACGAGCTGGAGAAGCTCCGCAAGCAGACGCTGGCGTCGCTGGCGATCAGCGACAAGGAGCCGTCCACCAAGGCCGAACGCGAGTTCCGCCGCCGGCTGTTCGGGCAGCACCCCTACGGCCGGACGGCGACCGGCGAGGCGGCCGACGTTAAGGCCGTGACGGCCGACGACGCCAAGGGTTGGTGGGCGAAGTTCGCCCGGCCGGACCAGGCGGTGCTCCTGTTCGCCGGCGACATCGACCCGCTGACGGCCCGCAAGCTGGCGGAAGATGCGTTCGGCGACTGGACCGGGTCCAAAGAGCCGCTGGATACGACGCCGCCGGCGCCGCCGGAGGCCGGGCCGACACACATCTACCTCGTGGACCAGCCGGGCGCGATCCAGAGTCAGATCCGCGTCGGCCAGCGGAGCCTGAAGCGGGACGCCGCGGAGTACCCGCTGGCCCGCGTCGTCGGCGACTACTTCGGCGGGGCGTTCTCCAGCCGGCTCAACGAGGTCATCCGCGTCCAGAAGGGGCTGACCTACGGGGCCCGCGGCGGCTACTCGCCCCAGCGGTTCGCGGGCCAGTTCACCGTCAGCACGTTCAGCAAGACCGACTCCACGGCCGCGGCCGTCAAGGCGGCGCTGGCCGAGGTCGAGCGCCTCCGCACCGAACCGCCGACCGACAAGGAGCTGGGCGACACCAAGGCGAACTTCGTCGGCAGCGTGGTGTTGCGGCGGGAGACGCCGCAGCAGGTGGCCGACGAGCTGTGGGACGCGGAGCTGTACGGGCTGCCGGCCGACCACCTGGAGCGGACGCTGACCCGGGCCGCGGCCGTGACGCCGGCCGAGTGCGTGGCGCTGGCGAAGGAAACGCTGGACCCGACGAAGCTGGTGGTCGTCGTGGTCGGCGACGCGGGCAAGCTCAAGGAGGAACTGGAGAAGGTGGCGCCGGTGACGGTGGTGAAGTAACCCGGGTTAGCCGCGACGCGGAGTCTTCGGAGCGGAGCGCTTGCAAGCGCGCTCCGCTCC